>JANYBU010000432.1 GCA_025360665.1 Nitrospira sp. | reverse complement strand
TTCGGTGAGACCGCAAGCACGCCCCCAGACACACAACAAGAAAGAGCACACCGGGGCAGCGCCGTTCCGCTGCATGTAAACGGTTACCCTCTTAAACTCGATGCGTGAGTGTCTTGACGGAGGGGTCCACTTTACCCCCAGCTTGCACCACTTGACATGCCGCGAGGCTCGCGGTTCTCGCCTTCAAAAACTTAATGTCTTCATCCCCCTCTAGAACTAAAAGGGTGCCGGCAAAAGCACTTCGACTCATGAGCATTTCGGCGACAACGTCGCCTACCGTGCGGGAAATAAAGACTGTCATACTTGCCTGGTAGGTTCCTGGGCATCACTGCCGACAGAAAGTGCAACCATTAAATCACTCCGGTCGCCTACAATGAATGGCGAGTGCGTCGCAAGCATGACATCGTACCCAGTGGTCTCAACAATCTTGAGGAGATCAGGAAGAAAACTCTTTTGCCAAGTTACGTGGAGTGAGAGTTCTGGCTCATCAATCAGGACCAGTGTATTAGGCTTAATACGAAACAATAGATCGTAAAGCAATACAAGCTCGTGCTGCTCACCAGATGAAAGAGCTTCCAGCTCAAGAATCTGACCATCATCAGTGCGCAAGACAAGTCCTTTGTCTCGATCAATAAGAATTTTCTTGTGGGTGAATTTCCCATTGATATTTTCAACGAGGATCTTAATCCGCTGTGCAAAGTCATCGAGCACGCCTAGCTTTTTCGCCGTATCGTCCACATAGAGAGTCATGACTGTTCTTCGCGTGTCATCCAGCTTCTCCAAGGCTCTTACATCGAATGGATAAGCCGCATCTTCATCGATAAGCCCGATACGCTTGAGCTGATTACGATCGGCTTCTAGTTCTCCCATTCTCGTCTTCAGAGCATCAACGGAAAGGGCCTTGTCAGCGCTCATCAACAAGCGTTGCGGAAATGACTGATCCAATGACTGCGATTGTTTCGCATACAAGGTCAGCGTTTCTGAAATCCTACCCTGCAGATCCTTGGCATAGGCTTTTACAGTTGCACTATAAATGTCTCGTCTACGTTGTGGCTCCCATTCAGCGGAGACCGGAGAGATCCGCAGAAGACGTTGGGCTTCAACAAGATGGACATTAACTCGGCTTCTGATATCCAACAACCACTCGGCTTCCGGGAAAAAACCTTTTTTCTTCCACCGCTCTGGAAACCGACCCGAGTAATTCATAAGGAGCTCCGCTCCGGTAAAGACTTCTTCTGTGCGACGATCAAGAAATCGGTCCTCATCAATTCGAGATATCCATGGCATCTCATTCTCAATTCGAAACGCCAATCGCCTGATATCAACCTGACTCGCCCTGGGCTGAAATTGGTGCACCTCTTTTCCGTCTACCTTTAGGTAACAAGTACCCAATACATCATCACTTTTTTTCTTCTGTCCCGGTGAGGATTCATTCCTCGTAAAACCAAGAATAGAACCATCGCTCAATGTTACCTCAAAGGTCTCAAAGGGAATTTTCAATAACTCAAGGACATTTCCTGAAAGCAAGGCAGCAACCAATCGAAACAGGACAGTCTTTCCCACGCCGTTTGGTCCATGGATGATCGTCACTCTATCTTCAATTCTGAGTGGGACTTCGTGAGTATATGTTCCAAAGAGCTTAACAACCAGGATCTTGCTTACTCGCAAGAGATCTTTATTGGACATACAGTCACCTCATGCCATGCTTATGGCTTAAATCAGGTTCACTACGCTTACACCAACCGAGTGCTGACTAATTGAAAAACAGCTTGAGGATCAGGCCTTGCCATCTTAAACAATGCTTATCACATGGATCGGAGGCATTCTGCCAATGATAATAGAACAGGATGCGGCAAGAGGCTACTGCTATGCCAGGAGAGAGTCAAACCTGAAACACGTACTTTGCGGGTAATTTTCTCACCCGCCCATCACTGGCATGCCGAGACGTGCCAGTAGCCCGGGCGAGGGCCTTCCAATCTTCTTCATCTCTCGTTAAGGGAACGGCCAAGGCTGCCCTTTACTGCGCGCATCGAACGAGCACAGTTTCACCGTGCGCGTTCTGCGAGC
This sequence comes from Nitrospira sp., assembly GCA_025360665.1. Classification (GTDB taxonomy): domain Bacteria; phylum Nitrospirota; class Nitrospiria; order Nitrospirales; family Nitrospiraceae; genus Palsa-1315. Next base: position 2,471 of record JANYBU010000432.1, on the reverse strand, counting down.
AAGAAGGGCACCTGGCCGCTCCCTCCCCATCCCTCTGAGGCCGCGCGTTGCGCGAGCACAGGAGATCATCAGGCTCCATCCCTTCACATTTTTGCTTCCGGCGGCGGCCAATTTAGTTCAGCGTGCCGGCCGCAGTAGAAGCAGGAGAGGCGGTAGCGGGCTTTGCGTCGGGGATTTGGCATGGAGGTAAAGGTGATGGGGGTGTCGTCAAAGGGGCAAGTGGGTTGATCGTGGAGGAGATGCACTTCGGCCATCATCGTGATCGAGGCGACGTCCCACGCTGGGGTCGGCTGTTCCTTCCCGGTAATCTGCTCCTTCGTATGACACCGCTCGCATTCGGCTTCGTAGTTCTTGATACGGGCGAGATGTGGCGTGAGATCGATGACGTTCATCAGCCCGCCGCATCCAGGCTTGGGACAGGTGAGATGTTCGTGCTGTAAGGCCTGGACAAACCGACCGTGTGCTGTCCGTTCTTGCTCTGACTTCATGGCATCTCCTCCGAATCGTTGCTCCGGTCGCTTCTAGGGTTGTCTTTCCTTATTTCATTCACTCGCCCTCAAGGGGGGTCTGAACTGTCCTTCACTGCGCGCATCGAGCGACCACTGTTTCATCGTGGGGGCCCTGCGAGCAAGACAGGCACTCAGGCTACCCTTCATATCCCCCAGGCGCCGCTGACCTGGATATTCGCGCCATTCACATACCGCGCTTCGTCGCTGAGCAAATACCTCACGGCGGCGACGGTATCGTCGACTGTGCCGATGTAGCCGGCGGGGATGCGTTTGGTCATGCCAGCGAGTTCTTCCGGCGGCGCACTGCCTGAATCGATGAAGCCGGGCGAAATCGCATTGACGGTAATGTTGTGGGGTGCCAGGAGTTTGGCCAGAGTCCTGGTTAGAATCAGCACGCCGGCTTTGGCAATGTAGTGTGCGGTGACGTCCGGTTGAGCAATCATCTGATCGGCGTTGGCCATGCTGAAATTGATGATGTGTCCGGATTTTCGGGCCCTCATTCCGGGAGCGACAGCCTGAGCCAAATAGAAGATGGGATGGAGGTTCCCGTCGAACATCTCGTTCCAGCCTGCTGCCGTTTCGTCGAACAGGTTCACGCGATGGTACGGTCCTGCGCCGTTGATCAGCGCATCGATCCGTCCCCACTGCTGTTCGACTTGGGTCACGAGGCCTTTGGCCGCCTGGGGGTCTGACACGTCACAGCGAATCGAGAGTGCACGGCCTCCACGACTGGTGATGGTGTCGGCTGTGGCTCTTGCCTCTGCTTCGCTCGTGCGATAGCAGATGGCGACCGACCACTGTTGTGCCGCCAGGTCGAGCGCGATCCCCCGTCCGATGCCTTTGGCTCCGCCTGTGATGAGTGCCACCCGCTCTGCCATCTTCGGTTTTCTCCTTTAACAACGATGGGTGCGGAACGAGGAGCGATGAGCTGAAGACCGCATTTAGTCAGCGTTCGTTCATCGCCCATTGTTCATCGTTTTTTCGCCGTCATCTCGATTTCAGTCTGGTCTCGAGCAGCTGCAATGTGCCGGCTGTTCGCATGGAGAAGGTCCGGTTTTGTTTGGGCTTCTTGTTATCCTCTCGGCACTCTATGATGAGCGACTGTAAGTCCGCGATCGTATCCACGTCGCGCCAGGCGGTGGTCAGTCCGACAGACAGGCCTAATGTCATGGCCTGCTGCTGTGTGACGGCGAGGACTTGATCGGTGGACCACGGCACACCGGCAAAGAGTTTTTCCGCCGGCTGTGTGAGGCCGATGAGGTAGTATCCGCCATCGAGGGCCGGCCCCAAGACCACGTCCGAGCGGCCCAGCATCGCGAATGCCTCTTGATACACCGACAGAGGCAAGGTCGGGACATCGGTCCCCACGATGATCACCTGCTTGTAGCCTTTGGCGAATAAGTCGACAAAGGTGCGGTGCAATCGCTGGCCCAGATCCTCTCCGACTTGATCCAACAGGCGGACGCCCTGTCGTTCTTCCATAATTTTGAAAAACACCAGCTCAGAGGAAGGTGCGCAGGCCAGGTACCGATGGAACGAAAGCTGAAGCGTGGCGATAGCGAGTGTGGTCCGTTCCAGCATGTCGAGCACGAAACTGCCGTGCAGGGTGGCCGCCTCATCGGGCGTCAACGGCGGGCAGAGCCGCGTATTGACCTCGCCCGGGATCGGAGCCTTGGCGAAGATCACTAGAGCAGCGTGAAGCGTCAGGCGTAAGGCGTCAGGCGATGGAGAGGATGCCGGTCTTGCGAAATGTGATGATCTACTTTTTAAGCTCGCCACTCCTCACTCCTAACGCCGTACCCCTTACGATCTATCGGACGGCTTTGTACCATTCAAGCAAATGCGAAGGACTGATACCAATCCAATACAGGAACCGCAGTGCCCACATCAAGAGGATCGTCCGCAAGGGTCCCTGCTGCTCCCAGCGGCGAAAAGAGGTGGTCACGGTCGCGGTGAGGGCCG
>JANYBU010000332.1 GCA_025360665.1 Nitrospira sp. | reverse complement strand
ATCAAGTATGGCCTGAAAGGAGTCGCGTCCGACCCGGTTGATGTACTGCACCTGTTCGTCTTGATTGACCATGATGATCGGGGTAGGGACTGCATCCAGGATCTGGTCCGTCGAGTGAAGCAGGGACTCCACTTGTTGTGTTTTGATGGTCACTTGATCGGTCAGGCCTGCAAAGGCGGCCTCCAATTGGCGATTCATCCGATTGAATTCGTCGGCCAGATCCTGAAGCTCGTCGCCGGTCTGAATGTCGATGGGCTGCCGAAGTTCACCGCGCCCGATCAATTGTGCCGCTGCCTGTAATCGGCGCACTGGCATGACAATACGATTAGCCGCAAGGTAGCCGAGAGACGTCATCAATCCGACGGCGACGAGACTGAATACGGCCATCCAGGTGAGGAAGTGACGAATCGGGGCAAAGAGTTCGTCAGAGGCTTGCCACACGAAGGTATGCCAGGAGCCTTTGTCTAGATCATCATTGGTGGCTCGGCTGGTTTCCGGCACCGGGGCGAATCCGATAATCGAGGTCGATTGTCCGCCGTGGCCATCGCTCGGCGCACTGACCCAGCCTGGCTGAAGAGGCGTGACGAGGGGAATGAGCTGTGGGTCGGAGATCCGGACGCCGGTCGGCAGAATGGGGCAGCTCATGACGATGCCGCGATGGTCGATCAGCATCACATGTCCGGTCTTGCCGAAGCGAATGGGAGCGAGCGAGGGCGAGATCAACTCTTTGGCGTCGATCACGCGATGGAGCACGCCGACTGCTCCATAGCGGATGTGATCCATAATGGGAAGCGAGATGCTGATGACATAGGCCTGGGCACGTTCGTCGAAGTGGACATCTTCGATGAAGAGCTGGCCGACCCCGCGATGGGAGGCGCCTTTCCACCAGGCTGTGTCTTTATTGGCAAAGGGAGGCATCGTGGTCAATGCGGCAACCAGGTTGCCCTCCATGTCGGTGATGTACAGCATCTTGGTGGCAGACCGGACCACCTGCGGTATCAGTTGATCGGCTTCGCTTTTGGCTCCCGAGAGATATTCCTGAATGAGACCGGCCATTTTGTTTCCCGTGATGGACTGGACTGCCGCGAGGTCTTTGGCCTCCCAGCCACTCTTGATTTTGTCCACCGCGTGGCGGCGCTCATCCTCCGTCATGTCCAGCAGGGCATCGCGCCGTTGCTCAAGTTCAAGGATAATCGAAGGGTCTGCCGCAATCCGTGATGTCCGGCCGACTTCATCCGACATTAAGAGATCGACTTTTCGTGCCGTTTCCTCGGCAAGGGCCTTGAAGCTTTCGCCGCTGACGACCTGGATTTCTTGAGAGCCTTGCCAAAAGGCGAGACCGAGACCCAGCATGAGGGGAACCATCCCCACGAGCAACATGGACAGAATCAGCTTGGGTTGGAGCCCCCACCTCGTTTCAGAGCGAGACGGGGGCTGTGCGGGACTCATGACAGACATCCTTCTTGTCCGGCTGGCTCGGCGTTGGGGAAAGTCAAGGTAAAGGTCGTTCCCTTATCGATCTGACTGTCGACAGTAATCTTGCCTTGCATTTTGTCGACGATGGTTTTGACGTTATAGAGTCCCAGCCCCGTGCCTTTGCCGGGGGCCTTCGTCGTAAAAAATGGCTCGAAAATCTCAGGGATTTTGTCCGGGGCGATGCCGCATCCCGTATCGGAGATTCGGACGCCGACCTGTTCGTCAAGGACTGTGGTCTCGAGCGTCAGTGTGCCGCCGGCGTGTTCCATAGCATGGACCGCATTGGTGATGAGGTTGACGAGGACGTGCAGTAACTCATCAGGATTGCCTTTGACGGCGGCGCCGGGCTGGTACTGTTTGATCATCTCAATATCGTGAAAACTTGACGCGTAGCGTGCGATTTTCAGCGCCTCGTCCAGCTTGTCGTTTACAGATACCAGCACATTCTCGTGGGGGGATGCGCGTCGTGAGTAGTGGGTAAGGTCCCGACAGATGGCACTCGTCCGTTTGACGGCCTCAATAATGTCCCGAGCTTGTTCGTGGACGGCGGTCAGGTCGCGTTCCTCTGCGAGGTTTTCCGCCAGGCCCAAAATGAGTTGCAGGGGGTTGTTGATGTCATGCGCGACTCCCGCAGCAAATGAGCCGATTCCCGCAAGCTTTTCTGACTGGAGGAGTTCAGCTTCCAGCTTGGATTCATGCTGGACCAGCTGCCACAGTAGCCGGGAGGCCGACCCACTGAGGATGTCTACGGTAGGAGGTTTGTGGGCATGCAGATACGCCTCCATCTCTGGATCGCCCGTGACATCCATGATCAGGCTCACGCCATGGTTGCTGATCAGGTCGGGCATATCGGTGGTGACAGGAATCCGAAGCTCGCGCGCGCGTGGCAGTCCTGGTGCCGCAGGATCACGGTCTGCAATGCCGACGATCTCAATCGACGGGATTTGGTGCAGCAGATCTAACAGCGCGAGGCCGCCGCGACCTGCTCCCAGAATGGCGACCTTGGTATGGTCGGACTTTTCCATCAGGCGGTCTCCGTGTGGCAAAGCTGTGGACCTACCCGCAGGATGCTCAAAAAGGTCGTCCAGCAAGGCCGCAGTGAGCGAAGAGGCGAGGCGTACGCTTCGGTACGTTGAGCCTCTGAGCGATGCGAGAACGCCGCTGGCGGCCTTTTTGAGCATCCTGCTATTGCCGAGGAGAGCAAGGAGGGCCATGTCTCTTCTCGGCCCTGAGGGGATGGAGGCTCATTGTCACAGCCGTGCAAGCTCCCGCTGTTCTATGGCCCGTGCGACCGCCGATCTCAGTTTCTCTCCTTCGACCGGCTTGACGAGATAATCCACTACGCCCTGCCGGAGAAAGGATGTTGCCATATCGGTATCCGGGAAGCCGGTCAGTACGATGAGTGGGACGCGCGGGTAGTTGCTCCGGAAGTAGGCAACAGCTTCGGCTCCATTGATTTTTGGCATACGAATGTCGCAGATGACGACGTCGAGGAGGAGCCGGTTTTCGCCAGAATTGATGACCTCGATCGCTTTCTCACCGTTTTCCGCTTCAAGGACTTCATAGCCGGCTTTCTGCAGAGTCATCTTCACGATTTTTCGAATATCGGGCTCGTCATCCACCACGAGCACCCGTCCCTCGCAGGCTTCTCCCCCGATGAAGAATCCAGACTTGAACTCATTCTCACTCATGGCGCCCTCCTTGGTTGATAGTAAGATGTGGTTGCATCATGTAGTCGGCTCACGTGCTCTTGTCCCACGTGAAGCGCAATGCGCATGCCAGTAGGGCCATATGGAAACGGTTCGGATTTCCCTGCAAAGAGGAGTCATAAGCTCAAGTGGCGTATCCACGCATGGTTGATATCCACCATCATGTGCTGAAATACACCACCAGCGTCAGAGGTCGTGGGGCATGACGCGCGACGCGCGAGACATGCGAGAAAGGCGCGACCCGAAGTTCGAAGTTCTGGGTTCGAAGTTCCGAAAACCTCGAACCTCGAACCCTCGCTCGGCTCGCCTGTCCCGCCAGTCTCGCTCGGCTATCCTGCTAGTTCTGGCGGGTCCGAATTGCCTTTGGGTCTAGCGCTGAGGTATTCTTATAGCCATGAGATTGGAGGGGGTATGATTACGCTGGATGATCTGACGGAATACCTGCGCCAGATGATGCCGGACGCCATGGTCACGGTCTCTGACCGGACCGGCACGATGGATCATCTCAAAGTGGTGGTGGTCTCGGCAGCCTTCGCGGGGAAGAATCTGCTGGATCGGCATCGATTGATCTATCAGGCGTTGGATGTCCCACTGAAAGATAGGCGGATTCATGCGCTCGAACTCACAGCCAAAACAACAGATGAAGCCTAGGAGGCCGACCCATGGCAGATCCCATTCAAGAAGAAATTGACAAGGAAGTCGCCACGCACAAGATTTTGATCTACGGCAAGGGCACCAAACAAATGCCGATGTGCGGGTTCACGAGAGAGACGATACAGT
>JANYBU010000359.1 GCA_025360665.1 Nitrospira sp. | reverse complement strand
GAAGGGCGATCACGGAATCGAGGAAACCCATTGAGTCGGGGTCTCTCATCGGTTCACCTTGGAAGAAGGCTTTCGACCAACACCATTGCGGCGGTGAGGGAGAGGCGTGGCGTTATGTATTGCGAAGGAACCGGGGCTTGTCTCTCACGGACACCATCTTCACCAGGTCCCGCACAGACAAGAGGCCCACAACCTTGTTGTCTTCCGTGACTGCGAGGTGGCGAATCCGTTCCTCGGCCATGAGCCTGCTGGCGTCGCGAACGGTGCGGTTGATGTCAATGTGAATCAGGGGATAATTCATCATGGCCCCGACGAGGGTGCTGTTCGCAGGGAGCTGGGACGCAATCCCTTTCCTTGCCACATCGGTCTCGGTCACGATTCCAACCATTTCGCCGGCCTCAAGCACGAGGAGCGAGCCGATCTGCTTTTCAGCCATCGTCTGCGCCGCCTCCAGCACCGTCCGCTCACTCGCAATGGTCACCATCGTCGTGTGCATGAGTACACTGAGGGGCCGGTATACGTTGTCGAGGTCACGAATGGGGCCCCCTTCTGAATCGACAAAATAGCGCGCGAGATCTCGCATCGAAACGATCCCGACGATTTCTTCCTTGTCCGAGACGCAGAGATAGCGGACATGGTTCGTTTCCATGAGATGACTCGCATCCAGCATCGGGCGATCCGCCGTGATCGTCAGCAGCGGACTGGTCATGATCTGGTCCACCATGGTAAGAGAAGGATCAATTCCTTTGGCGAGCACCTTCCGAATCAGGTCCGTCTCAGTCACGATCCCCGACTTGCGGGACATGCGACCCTCTGCATCGGTCGACTCTACTAACAGGGAACCAAGGCTTTTCTCCCGCATACGCCCGGCGGCCTCCACGATCGTGGTCTCGGGTGGGACGACTTCCAAGTATCGGTGCATGAAATCCCCGACCGTGCCTCCTGACCGTACAGTCATAGACGTTCCCTTTCTTCGTGAGACAGCATGCTGCCTTCCTGCTCTGTTTCGATCACCCTCTGTGAGCCTAGCAGGATGCTGAAAAAGTCCGCCAGCGTCGTTCTCGCATCGTTCAGACCCTCAACGTACCAAATGAGAAGCTCGGAGGTCGGAAGCGCTGGAGGGGCTTTTCCGTTCGCCAAGATCCATTGTAAGGGCGAACGGCCCACACGAAGTGCGGTCTGTACCTCCTCGGCCCTTCACTCGCTGCGGCCTTGCTGGACAGCCTTTTTGAGCATCCCGCGAGGTTGTTCTCCTATTGTGGCACACGATGCGAACCATCGAAGTTCTCGCGTGCCAACAGAATAGTTTTTCGCAGCCCGCTAGATCATTTATGAATAATGCAAGCTTATCATTTAGTAATTGCATATGGCGAGCCAGGATAGCGCCGTTGGAGAGCAGAGAACCTTCTGTATATCGCCGAAGGAATCAAGAAAATATATCAGCCTGCACAGCCGTTGCGCACGAAGAAAATTCAGAAGGGGCAACGCGCCACATTTCTAAGGATGCAGGCTGCGGTAAATGGCTATAGTGATGGGAGGGCAACATCAACCGGATTCCGTGCTATGTCGTACTTGTGTCGCGACGCCGGTTGACTTAAGCCGAATCATCACTATTAACCTGCAGTGTCGCCTATTGTCTCGAAGAGCAGGGGACGCTGGGTTTCAGGGATGTAATGCAGCGCATCATCCTGAATGTAAAAAGGAATGAATCCTTGTCACGGCGGCTGCCTCCAATATAGTTAAAGAAGGAGAAATGTATGATAGGAACAGTGACGACAAAAACGAATCAAGGCAAGAAGCGGGCGCTCGATTGCTGCCATCGATGCGGCGGGTTAATGGTGTCGCTCTCTACTGACACTGGGACGGTAGAAGGGCACTGTGTGACGTGCGGTGAGAGGGTCGATCAGGTGATTCTGGCCCACCGCCAACACCAGGAAGCGCGGCAAGAAGCTGAACAGATGTTTGCCGGTTCAGGCCGATCCCGCTTGAATTAGCGGGATCGGTTAATACGTTCGTCCTCTTCGTCCGTCGTTCGTGAAGCGTCTCTCGGCGTTCGTTCTTTCGTTTCAGGGGGGCGAGAATAGTTGTTCAAGAGTGCCGCCTCCGTTCTGTAATCCAATCCAACGACCAACCACAGTTTCCCTCACCGCGAAGAACTTCAATCGAAAGACCATGCCATCTGTTCCCTCTGTCTCCACCCTTCCTTGCTAAAGATAGGCTGACATAAGTCGGCGTGAACAGATCGAGGCGTTCCGCAACAACACAGGGGCTTCAACTGGGGAAGAAGGCGACAGGGGCGTAGACTGGGAGAGAGTCTGGGAAGTCGTACTTTCTGCTATTCCCTGGTAGAAGAAGCTCCCACCTCATCTCATCCACGAGGCCTGTTGATTGCTTACTAAGCTGGGGGAGGGAGAGGTGTGACTGCAGCCTGATTATTCAGCAGCTGAGAAAAGCAGAGTGGATTATGCCGGTGCACAATGCTGATATCGCAGCAGTCTTCGATGAAATTGCGGACCTGCTGGAGATTGAAAGCGCCAATCCGTTCCGCGTGCGCGCCTATCGCAACGCCGCACGGACATTGCGGGATCTCAACCAGGACGTTGCCGCTATGATTGCGCAGGGGGAGGACGTCACGGAACTGCCCGGCATCGGCGAGGACTTGGCGTCGAAGATCAAAGAGATCGTCGAGACCGGCACAGCCGCCATGCTTGAAGAGCATCGCAAAAATGTTCCGGCAACGCTTACGAACCTGCTCAAAATTCCAGGTCTTGGGCCGAAACGAGTGCAGGCGCTGTATCACAAGCTCGGCATCCGCACGCTGGACGAATTGCGGAAGGTAGCGCAGGAGGGGCGCGTCAGGACCCTGCAAGGGTTTGGAGCCAAGACCGAGCAGCATATCCTCGACCAGTTAAAAACCAGGACGAGCGAAGCGAAGCGTTTCAAACTGGCGATCGCCACTCAATATGCAGAGGCCTTCATCGCCTATCTGAAGGCCTCACCGGGGGTGGAACAGATTGTCGCGGCGGGGAGCTATCGACGAGCCAAGGAGACGATCGGAGACCTCGACCTCCTGGTCACGGCTCGTTCCGGCAGTCCGGTGATCGATCGTTTTGCGTCCTATCCGGAAGTGGAAGAAGTCTTGGCTCACGGCACGACCAAGGCGAGCATCCGTCTGGCCTGCCAGCTGCAAGTCGATCTGCGGGTTGTCCCGAAAGCGAGCTACGGTGCCGCCCTCCAATATTTTACGGGGAGCAAGGAACACAACGTGGTGCTTCGCCAATTGGCGCAGCAGCTAGGGCTCAAGCTGAATGAGTATGGCCTGTTCAAAGGCGATCAGTCTGTGGCAGGAGCCACCGAGGAATCGGTCTACGCGGTGGTGGGGCTTCCCTGGATTCCTCCGGAACTGCGGGAGAATCGCGGCGAGTTCGAAGCGGCGAGGGCAGGCCGTCTGCCGAAGCTCGTCGAGCTCGCCGATCTGAAAGGCGACCTGCATGCCCACACAAAAGCGACGGATGGCCGGAACAGTCTCAAGGAGATGGTGGAGGCGGCGCGCAAGCGCGGGTTCGAATACCTGGCGATCACCGACCACTCCCGCCGTCTGGCGATGGCCCATGGTCTTGATCCGAAGCGGCTGCTCGAACAACTCGACGAGATCGATCGTTTGAACGAGGCCTCACCAGGTTTGACGATACTGAAGGGGATTGAGGTGGACATTCTGGAAGACGGCAGCCTGGATCTTCCCGATGAAGACCTCGGCAGGCTGGATCTTGTGGTGGGGGCTGTTCATAGTCACTTCAGACTGTCGAGGGAGAAACAGACCGAGCGGATCTTGCGCGCCATGGACCGCCCGCATTTCACAATCCTGGCCCACCCCAGCGGCCGGCTCATCGATGAACGAGAACCCTATGAGGTGGATATGCCGCGTCTGATCCGTCATGCGCGTGAACGTGGCTGTGTGTTGGAAGTGAACGCGCATCCGGTCCGCCTCGATCTGACTGACACGGACTGCCAAATGGCGAAAGACGAGGGAGTCCTGGTGAGCATCAACTCCGACGCCCACAGCGTCCTGGACTTCGAGAATCTTCGTTACGGTGTTGGGCAAGCTCGCAGGGGTTGGCTGGAAAAGAGCGACGTCCTGAACGCCAGATCCCTGCAATCGTTGCGTTCGCTGTTGAAGCGCACGATGTAGAGGGGGCAGTTAACAGGATAGCGTGATCGAGGGGGTAACGGGGTAAAGGGCGCCTCGCAACTGTACCTCGCTATCCCTGTATCCCCTTATCCCGTGAAAGCCACGCATGATCGAGATCGATGGATCGCAGTATTCCGGCAGTGGCACGATCGTGCGCCAGGCGGTCGCCTTCTCCGCCCTCACCGGGCAGCCCGTCCATATCGTCAATGCCAGGACTCGACGGCCCAAGCCGGGCCTGAGGCACCAGCACATTCGCGTGGTGCAGGCCATCGGAGAGCTCGTGAACGGAACAGCCGAAGGACTGTCTCCGGGGTCACAAGAGATCATCTTTCGGCCAGGAACGCTTAGGATCGGCAGACGTTACCTGTGGGACATCGGCACTGCCGGATCGACGACCATGTTGGGGCTCGGTATTCTCCCGGTCCTGGCCTTCGCTTCGTCGTCCGTGAATGTGGAATTACGAGGTGGGCTATTTCAGGATTGCGCTCCATCGGTCTTTCATCTTCAGCACGTCATGCTGCCCCTTCTGCACCGCATGGGGCTGGAGGTCGAGTTGGTGATGGAGCGGCCGGGGTATGTTCCGAGAGGGGAAGGCATTGTGCATCTGGCGGTGCAACCGGTTCGGAAGCCGCTTCGCCATCTGAGGATTGAGGAACCAGGAATGGTGACGCGTCTGTGGGGCATCGCGCTCTCGTCTCATTTGGAGAAACGGCACGTGAGCGAACGGATGGCCGATGCTGCCCAGGAGGTCTTGGAAGAGCGGGGCATCGGGCCGACATCGACGTGCAATACGACCGGGAGTCCCTGCAGCCCGGCGCAGTCTTGGCGTTGTTTGCCGATCTCGGTGAGGGAGTGCGTTTGGGGGCGGATCAAGCCGGCGCCTTGAGGCGGACAGCTGAATTCATAGGGAAGCACGTGGCCAAACAGCTCCTTGAAGACATGAAAACTGGGGCCACTGTGGACCGGTTCGCCGCGGACCAGATCATTCCCTTTGTCGCACTCGCGGAAGGAGAAAGCCAATTCCGTGTTACGGCCGTGAACGACCATCTTCTGACGAACCTGTGGCTGGCAGAGAAGTTTCTCGGGGTAAGGGCGACGCTCAACGACCATACCCTGTCGATGACCGGCGTCGGGTTCCAAAGAAAGGGGCTATATGCCTAATAGGCTGCGGAAAAACTATGTTGGTACGTGGGAACTTCGAGGGTCCGTACGTGTGGCACAAGAGGAGAACACTCCCGCACGATGGCCGGTCTCGGTCACGATCCCGACCATTTCGTCGGCTTCAATCACGAGGAGTGAGCCTATCCGCTTCTTCGCCATTGTCTGGGCCGCCATCTTCGTCAGGGTTGTGAGGCGATTGTCTACAGTGCCTGGCCGTCATTGGCTCGTTGATTTCGAGGAGAGAATGGTTATTGAATAAGTGAGAGAGGTGGAATGCTCAGAGAGGTCAGCAGCCTGGTTCGAATGTGACTCGCCCTTGTGCAGCCAGCGTGCAAAGGGCACCGCTTCTGCTTCAGTGGCGGGGTGATGGTTCAAGGGACGCGCTATCGATGTCGGTGCCACTAGGCACGGCCGTAAATGCGAGCCTAAGCGGAGATTGAGGCGCGGAGCAATCAGCGAGGGCGACTGGAGGATTGCTGAACGTCACCCGGTTCGGATGGTAGTCTCGGTGTTCCACATAAGGGCGGGCCGTTTTTTTTCTTGTTCCTTCCCACCCGTACGTCTCAATCCCCCCCCCGCCCTTCCCCAAACAGAGAACGACGACCAATAGGTCTCATAAAAACAACACCCCATGAGTAGGAAGTTCATCAATGGGGGAGTTCGCGAGGAAGGTGAAGATAAAAAAACGGGGCGGAGGCGGGTTCAGAGAGCTTTGTGTCTAGTGTGGAGGTCTTGGAGGAGTTTTAGGCTTCCCACCCTTCAGCGGGCCTGCACACCACCCCTGCGCTTGACCTCGATTCCCTTGAATGTTCCTCTCACCGAGGCCTCCGCTCACTTATAAGATAACCGTCTTTCGCGAGAGGTCAATCGCTGGAAATATTCCGTCAGGCCAGGTCACTGAATCACTGTGGCGTAATAGGGCAGGGGCGGATCACCTCAGGAGTCATCAAGGTCCGCACGTTCTCGATCAGATCATCACAGAATCGTGAGAAGTCCTGACGTTGCTGTGGGACGGCGAGCGATCGTCTTCTGATTCCGTCGATGGCATGGCTGATGCTTCTATCGATTCACACATGAGAGGGAGTCGATGTCCATCCGTCTGATCTCTGTGAAGGTTCATATTCCGAGTCCTCCGGCGGTCCAAGTTATTCTTGGTCAGGCTCATTTCATCAAGACGGTCGAGGATCTCCACGAGGTCCTGGTTACGGCTGTGCCGGGCATCGCCTTTGGATTGGCGTTCTGTGAGGCCTCGGAGCCCTGCTTGGTGCGATGGAGCGGGACCGATCAGGACCTGATCGAGCTGGCGCGGACCCATGCGAAAAACATCGGGGCGGGCCATAGTTTTCTGGTGCTCTTGAAGAATTGTTATCCCGTGAACGTGCTGCCTGCCATCCGGCAGGTTCCGGAAGTCTGCCTGATCTACTGTGCGACGGCCAATCCGGTGGAGGTGATACTGGCTGAGACCGAGCAAGGGAGGGGGATTCTCGGCGTGGTCGATGGATTTCCTCCGAAGGGGATTGAGGCGGAAGCAGATATCGTGGAACGGAAAGCGCTGTTACGCCGGTTCGGGTACAAGTTCTGAGGCACAGGAGAGTATGCCGAGATCCAAGCGGCCGATCTTCACGGTCCAAAAGCATCAGGCCTCTCACCTTCATTACGATTTCCGTCTGGAAATCGGCGGCCTGCTCAAGTCATGGGCCATCCCCAAAGGCCCCTCGTTGGACCCATCGGTCAAACGGCTTGCCGTGGAAGTGGAGGATCACGATCTCGGGTATGCGGAGTTCGAGGGGGTGATCGAAGAAGGCCATTATGGAGCAGGCCCGGTGCTGCTGTGGGATACAGGCTGGTTCGAACCGCTTGGCGTGAACCAGGGCCCCGCATCGCTGGCGATGATGCTCCATGCGGGCAAATTGGACGTGCATCTGCACGGACAACGGTTGCGGGGCGGTTTTACGCTCCTGCGCATGAAAGACCGGCTCCGACAGTGGCTGCTGATCAAACAGCGAGACGAGGATGCTCGTCCCGGTCACGATGTGGTGCAGGAATATGACACCTCGGTCTTGTCCAATAGGACGATCGAGGACCTGGCGGCAGCCGTCGCAGCCGGAACGTTGGATACGTATCACTGTGGGTGACGTGCGTATCACGAAGAGACGCAACTGTTCCCTGTCGCCTGGGAGAGTCCATGACGATGAGATAACCAGCGGTCTCAACTATAGGAAGGGAGGAGCCACAGACCCTCCCTTCCTGGAATGTGGTGGTCACCGCCAAGGATCATGAACAACGACACTTGGCCAGGTGCGTGAAGCGGCTGGGCGACTTCCGGTGGACGCCGTTTCTCGGGCTGTTGGTCGGGCGCGTGGAGGATCATGAAGCCTTCTGCGAGCAGTTACTCCGTAGCGAAGAGGAGAGGCCCGGGTTTCTCCGTCCCTTGGCAAGGCTGATCCCGATTGATCGCACGTTCACCTTCCAGGTCGAGTACCTGCCGACCCAACTTGAGCGAGCCGTCCTGGCCTATGCAGACCGGATCGACAGCGGCTCGTTCTACGTGCGGATCGAACGGCGAGGCCATGCGGGTGACATCCACAGCCAGCCATTGGAGCAGGAACTGGGTCGCACGCTGCTCGCACACTTACGGGAGCAGGGCGCCGCGCCGCTCATTGACTTCAAGGATCCGGATGCGATTGTTGCAGTGGAACTGATCGGGGATGAATGTGGAGTGGGATTGACCACCCGAACGATGCGGGAGCGTTTCCCCTTTGTGAAGGTGCCGTAATCGTCATCAAGAAAGGAGCCATCTATGTCAGTGCCGAAACATCTCGCTGAAGCAGCGGCCAAGCTCAAGGAGGCATCGTTCAGGATCGACGAAGCACGACAAGGTCCCGTGACCTGCGAGAATCAGAAGGACTGGCTGGAGGCGCTGACGGACTATTGCCTGGCGCTCTCTGAAGTCCAGTCCTATAACAACGAGTCAGTCCACGAAAAGCTCCATGAGCTAGCTGGACGCGCGGGGATCAGGCCGTTCCCCGGGTCGGGCACCCCGCATATCTGAGTACGTGAGGCGGAGGCTCTCAGGCGGCGAGGCTGTGCGGCACTGTCGTGAGCGCGGCCTTCTTTTTCTTGTCCTCGCCGACGGTGCGCTCGCGCAGCCTGCGGACTAACTCCTGGTAGGACGACGTGCGGATGATCTTCTCGAACTGACTGCGGTAATTCTTCACCAGGCTGACTCCGTCCACGATGAGGTCGTAGGCATGCCACGTCCCGTCTTTGATGTGCAGCCGGTAATCCATCGGGATTTCGACTTTGCTCGACCGCAGCTCGGTCCGCACTTCCGCATAATTCCCCTCGATCCGTTCAGAGAGATAGAATACTTGTTGTCCTGAATACCCTTCGATTTTTTCGGCATAGCGGTCGGAGAGAAAACTCTTGAAGAGTTCGACGAATTCGGCCCGCTCGCCGGCCGTGAGGGGAGCCCAGTGGGCCGCGAGTGCACGCTTCGACATCTCCGTGTAGTCGAAGTGGGAAGCGATGACCGCTTCCAGCATATGTCGGCGCGGGATGAGCTTGGCCGGATCCTTCAGTTTCTCGTCTTCGAGGATGCGGAAGACTTCGGTGAGTGTCGAGCGGACCGCCTCAGTGGGGGGCTCCGAGAGCTGGCCCGATGAGCCGAACGCAATGGAGCAAGTAGGGGTGACAAGAAACAGGAGAAGGGCGAAGGCCGCGCTCCTGGCGATCCAATGCCGGCGCCAGAGACTGTGGCGCGGGAAGCGCGAGACAGGCGCGATCCGAAGTTCGAAGTTCGGGGTTCGAAGTTCCGAAAATCTCGAACTTCGGATATCGAACCCTCGCCCGTCCCGCCAGTCTCGCGCGGCTATCCTCCTGGGGTGCTCTCCTCTTGTCCTAGATGTGCAGGCCATCGATGTTCTGCTGTGCCGAAATGGTTTTCCCGCAGCCTGTTAGCCCGCATTATTCATGACGGTTCGTCGCGAAATCGCTAAGCCGCGTCACGAGACCGGCGCACGGAGCCCTGTCCCTGCCTGTCGCGCTTTTCCCGCCAGTCTCGCCCGTCTCGCTTGAGTCAGGCATCGGCGATTGCAGCAGAAGCGTTCATGAATCATACGGGTTAGGACCCTACTCCCTCCATGACGCGTCAATCCAGCACGAATGTTACTTTCAAATCCACGCGATACAAGGCGACCTTGCCGTTGTCGATCACCACGTGTTGCTCCTTCACCCAAGCCGATTTGATGTTGTGTATGGTCTTGGATGCCCGGGTGATTCCGTCCTGAATGGCATCTTCGAAACTCTTCGGCGATTCGGAACTGATCTCGATGACCTTCGCTACGGACATGGGACTCCTCCTTTGTAAGGCGCGTGCGCGCGGTTGCTGACAGAGTGAACACTGAACTGTGTGCAGGCTTCGATGATCTTCCGACACCTTCTGTGGCGGGGCCTCACAGTTTTGGCGTCGCGGTTCTTTCCTTGCCTTTTTCAGCGGGGGCGCTTTTCCGCAGGCTCTCAATGATTTGCTCCTTTTGTTCTCTGAAGAATTCTCTCATTCTGATCTGGGCCTGGAGGAGACAATCGGGACAATAGGTATGCGTGAGGAGAAGATTGGTTGAACGCACGTTGTGTGTTCTTCGATACGATCCCGGCGTGACCCAGGACATGCGGCTGGGTAGTGATCCCGTTTCGTCACGAATCAGCCCGCAGACACAGCAAACAGGAAGAAGGAGCGGCGCCGTGTAGGCCTCTGGGCGCAAAGAGGGACTCGCTTGGAGGACTGGCTGGGTAACGTCTTTATAAAACATTGGGTGTCTCGTTGCGTCGTCACTCGAATGGATAGTTAGGTGAACAGCAAGCGCCGTGCCGGGAGGCCATGGCCAAGCTGATTTAAGTGAGCCTTGATTGCATAGGGGGTTGACGTTGGTAAGACAGAACAGAGGAGGCTGGCTGGCTGGCTGATTGACCAAGGTGCCTCAACTTGGAAAATACGACTGTTGCAATAGGCGACAGTTTCCCGCTAGGGTCACTGCCGAGGGCCGCTCTCTGTAACTGGCCGCTATCTGGGCAACGACGCCATGTTTCGAATCCCAGCCGCTCCACCGGGCTCTATTTTAGTTGTCGGAGCTCTTCATAGTGGGTTGACACAACCTGATTGAGCGCCTCCCGGAGTTCATCTCCCTGATAGTGGCGATTCTCCACTTTTCGGAGACGCGCGGCGAGCCCTCCGTCGCCGAGCGTCCAGTCGGCCCATTTCACAAAATCCTCTCGCCGATCGTGGTATTCGAGGCTCTCCAGCGGGAGGGTCGGAATCAGGCGGGACAGTTCGTATAAACTGGCTGCTTCTATCCCCAGATGGCCTTTCTCGGTTCGGAAGGAGAACCGTTTCCCCGGCGGCAGAGGTACGTCGAGATATTTGTAGAGGTGGCGGACGTGGGGCACGCGTCTGATGGCCGGGCGCATGCGGACGATTTCGCCTCCGCAGAGAAGTGCACTGCCCATTGGGATCTGATCGAGGCTCGCACCTATTAAACTGCAGACGGCACAGTGGGTCCGAAGACAGTCCCCGATCTGGCGGTCCGTGAGGCGGGTCAAAAGCAGGTGGTGGAGTGAGGTGAGCACCGACTCGCTGAGGCGGTCCGGTCGATAGGAGACGAAGGCCCAACCGCCGGTTTCCAGCAAGGGACGGAGCAGCGCCGTGATCTCGCTTCCCTCAAACAAGAATTCCTGCGCTTCATCCAGCACGATCCAATGGGGGCGGAACTTGCGTTCGCGCACGGGGCGTAAGGTACGAATCAGTTCGGCAAGATAGTGACTCCGCAAGCTGATGGGATACTGACTCAGATCGAGGACCAACGACACGCCTCCCTCATCGAGGAGCGATACCACGGCGGACGGAGGGGGGAGGGTTGCCCGGTCACCGCTGACCGATACGAATCGCGGCAAAACTCGGAGCCCGCGAAAGTCTCCTTCGGGATCGATCAGGAGGACCTGATACTCTTCGTGATGGAGCCCTTCCGCGATCAAGCCGACCATCCACGACTTGCCGGTGGCGGAATTGCCGAAGACCCCCAGATTGCGTCCGGCTAGCTGCGCAGCGGGGATGTTGATGGCCGCGCCGGATTCAGTCTGCCCAAGCAAAATTGGTCGCTCGCGTTTGAGCGGGATATCGAGGAATTTTGCGCTGAGCGGATACTGCCTGAGAATTTCAAGGACTCCTTGAGGGCCAGGGGCTGTGGCGAGGACATCGGCTGTTTCGATGACGGCGGGGACGGCGTCAGCCACCGCGACCGAGACTTCGGCCAAGGTCAGCATCGAGAGGTCGTTTTCGGCATCACCGAACGCCGCGAGGTTTCTGGGCGACAGACCGCACAAGGCGAGAAGCCGTTCCAGGCCGGTCCCTTTCGTCGCACCGGGTGGCAGCACCATGACCGCGCTTTTGTTGTATTCGATCGAGGTACTACCACCGTGTGAGCGGAGGATTTGCCACAGGGCTTGATCATGGGGTGTCCAGGTAGCGGCGATGGCGAGCCCCCGCTCGAACGGAATGCCCGCTTCTTCGATGGCCTTGAGCAATCGTGCATCGAGTTGGCCGAACGGGAGATAGGTCTCCCCACTCGCAGTATGGGTCAGGACCGCGCCGTTTTCCCAGACGATGCCGGCAAAGAGATCTCCGAGGCTGCCCAAGGTCACGGTCTCGTACCGACGCCCTGTGACCAGAAACAGCACATAGCCGCTGTCGCGGCATTGTTCCAACGCTGTTTCAACCTCGGCAGGCACATTCCCGTTGACGGCGAGCGTGCCGTCGAAGTCGAAAGCCATGACGCGACGATACATGGCGCCTCACGAGGCTATATGTTGAATTATGAGTTTTGAATGATGAATTACCCGCAATGGCGCCCCGAGTGTCGATACAAATTCAACATTCATAATTCCTCATTAAACATTTCCGGTTTAGATGCCGACGAGCACCCGGTGCGCGCTGATCGCCTTCATCGTCCGCACGACATCCTCGTAGGAGAGAGCCGGTGCCTTTCCCCCCTTCGCCTCTCCGGCGAGGAGGACGAAATCGTTCATGGCGACGATGCCCTGGAGCACCCCGTCTTCATCCACGACAGGAAGCCGTCGGACTTTTTCCCGTTTCATGATGTCCAGGGCCGTATGGACATCATCGGACATGTGGCAGGTGTAAACCTTTCCGGACACTGTTTCCCAGACGGTGATGTCCCACGCCGGTTTATTTTTGGTGGCTGCGGCCATGCAGATGTCGCGATCCGTGATCATGCTCATCACCTGGCCTTGAACATTCAGGATGGGCAGAGCCCCGCAGTCGCTGTCCCACATCATTTTGGCGGCGGCAGTCAAATTCGTGGCCGGGCCGCAACATTGCACATCGCTGGTCATAATATCTTGGACTTTCATTGGAATCCTCCTTTGCTAGAAGCAGCTGGTTTTGTTACGGGCTTTTCAGCCGTAACTGCTTGTTCTCAACCGTCGTATCCTGGACCAACTTGCCAAAACTGTCGGTCAAGACGTCATTCACAAGCGCTTTGGCATCCTCCGGATCAAACCAAAAGACGTCGTCGCCTCCACTCCCATTCAGGGTCATGCGGATCGTGCTCCCGTCTGCGACATTCTGTGCTTGTAACGTGAGCTTCGTCTTCGTCGTGACCTCGGTGAAGCCGACTCGACTCTTGGCGTGGACTGAAAAGTCGAGGATTTTTCCCGTGAGGACAACATCGGCCCCGGCGTCGCCGGTCCCTCGCTTGGTCACCTGCCAACCCTTCGCGGTCAGATAATCGGTCAGGGCCTGGGCGACCACGTCAGCGGGGTTGCCTCCCGGGACATCGAAATAGCTGACACCTCCCCACAGGTGTGTCCGAACTCCAAGGCCGGTCTTATGGCTCCGACCGTCCTCGACCGAGCCCACCGCCACCCGAACGGCGGCCCTCTGCCTTGCGACCCCCTCAGATCCGGTCACGATGGGGTGGATCTGGAGTGGAATGATCTCGCCTGTGCCGGCGCATCCAGCCAAGGCAATGAGACTGACCCAACACATGAGCAGCGTCCGACGTCTCTTCACAGGACCCTCCTTACATTCAAGGACTCTCGAGGACCGTTCCTCCGACTGGCATCTTCACATGCTCGCTGATTATCTGGTGAAGTGAGCCCGTCGATTCGACTGCCAACAGGCTTCACTGTGTTCCGCGCAAAATGGGCGCTCTTTCCCATAACTCGTGATCTGCATCTGTGATGAGGGGACGCCGAGGTCCCGGAGATACTGTGCGGCCGCCTGCGCGCGACGTTCACCCAAGACCAGGTTATAGGCACTCGTGCCCCGCTCGTCACAGTGGCCTTCGATCAGGATCTTTTTGCCGGATTGTGACTTCAGAAGACCGGCGTTGGCTTCGAGCCCGGATCGAGCATCATCGCGAATCACAAACCGGTCAAAATCAAAAAAGATATCGGATAGTTCGCGTATCGGCCTGGCCTGAGGCACCGGCGCCTGCGACGGAGGGACGGGAGCAATCGGTTGTTCCACGACCCGTGCTTCTTCCACCACAAGCGGGGGCGTCGACTTTTCAACCTGGACTGGTGCCGGCTGGGCTGACGCAGGCGCTTGGGCTTGGGGTGTCGGCCCCGGCGCATAACTCTGGTCTTCAACCGTCGTGACGACCTTGCGGCTTGCGCAGCCGGACAGCATCGCAACAATAAGCAGGCAGAGGCAGACACGGAAATAGGACAGGTGGCACCGGGTCGACATGGGCGCTCCTTGGTTATCGAACGTGAATGGATCGTGCAATCAAACCATCCGGCGATTTCAGGTATGTAAGCTCGGCTGCTTCTCCCACCTTGAGGTCGGCCAATCTGGTAGCTCGCGTGCCTCGCGTGATTGTGGTGTCAGTTGGGACACGAGCCCCCACAATCAACTCTTCCTTATTGAGCAGCACGACTTTCACGACAATCGTCTGAGGATCGACGGCAGTATTTGTCGCCATCACTGTACCTCGCACCGTCCGCTGGATGGTCTCTGCTGCGGCGGTCGCGAGGGGGGTCGTCAGGGCCACGAGTCCAATCGCGAAAACAAGACAGAGCGAGCATAACTTCGTTCTCATAGCATGAGCCCTTCCTTCTCTACGCTGAACCCCGAACCAATGCGTTTCGATGACTGGTGCTGTGATTCCAATGGCAAGAACGGGGCCATGTCACCTGAGCACCGATCCGCCGTCAACTTATAGGAAATTCCTGGGTTTGAAATTGACTAACGAAGGGACCGCTGCGATGCCTGTGGAAATCCGCTACAGATGCAGCAACCCCGCTGTGGCGAAAGGTCGCTAGGATTCCAGAAGATTAGAATTCGTCGTCCTTCTTATCTGATTTGTGAACCCCCCGGAATGATCCGATCTCATCGTGATTGCTCTGCAAAGGGAGATCCTAGGGGGAAAGAATGCTAATCGTTGGCGTCCGGCATTCCGATTGCTCATTGATTGAAGGAGCTGGCAAGGTTGGCTGGAACGTAGGAGGAGGACACTGTGACATTTCCCGACGCATTGCAATTACTGGAACTATTTCATGCACGAGATTATGCCCAAGCCAGACCCCATCTGTACTTCAAGTCCTTGAAGTCGGATACCTGGGTCCGACCGAAGGGGATGAGAGTGTTTCCGTCGAATCTCGAAATCGGGATTTTGGATGTGGAACAAGAGCAATGGGAAACGATTCCGTTCAAGGACGTGAACTTTGGTCTCTGGTAGGGTCCGCGCTGCGAGATGGCCTCTACTCCCGTTCTCTTCGCGCGGGCATGGGGGGATGCGATGGACGTGATGGAAGCGATCTACAGCCGCCGCTCCGTGCGAGCCTATACCGATCAACCGGTCGATAAATCGACCGTCGAGGCCCTCATCAAGGCCGCGATTCACGCTCCCAGCTCGATGAACGAGCAGCCCTGGGCATTTGCTGTGATTCAGAATCCAACACAGCTCGCAGCTTGGTCCGACCGTATCAAAGCCTACGTGCTGAAGCATCTCAAGACGGATTCCCCGCTCGCGAAGTATCGCGACATGGTCTCCAGTTCCGACTACCATATCTTCCATCGGGCGGGGACGCTCATCGTCATCTGTGCGAGACCGGATGCGCATAACGGAGAGGAAGATTGTTCCCTCGCTGCACAGAATCTGATGCTCGCCGCCTGCTCGATGGGCTTGGGCACCTGCCCCATCGGGTTTGCGCGACCCTGGTTGAACCAGGCCAGGATCAAGCGAAGTCTCGGCATCCCGGACGGTTATGTGCCGGTGTTCCCCGTCGTCGCGGGCTATCCTAGCGGGGAGACGCCGCCGGTTCAACGGCGGGCGCCGGAGATTCTTGTCTGGCAGTAGGGAGCGAATGTCACCCGTGAAACCATTACGTCTCGCAGTCGTCGGGTTCGGCAGGGTGGGACAGGTCTGTGCGGAACTCATCTCCCTGAGCCACGATCTCAGTCTGGCGGCCATCGTGCGTCGAGCGGCAAGTGCAGGGGGAAAGCTCCCGGAGACACTCCGATCCATTCCAGTGACCACCCACATCGGTCAGGCGAGGGATGTCGACGTAGCGCTCCTCTGTGTGCCGACAAACGCCGTCATGGAGACTGCGTATCAGATCCTTCAGCATGGAATTCCGATCGTGGACTGTGCCACGCTGCATGGGGAGGCGCTTCATGCCCATAAGAACGCAATCCACAAGGTGGCCCTCCATCATAGGGCGCAGGCTATCGTGGGAGCGGGATGGGACCCCGGCGCGCTGTCGGTGTTCCGCTCGTGGTTTGCCCTGTTGACGCCGGGGGGATCGACGGAGACGCGGCATCACACAGGCATCAGTCTCCGTCACACCACGATGGCCCGGAGCATGGTCGGGGTGAAGGATGCTCTGTGTGCCGAAGTGCGAGCCACCGATGGGAGATTGCAGCGGTACGTCTATGTCGAATTGGAGCAGGGAGCGGATGCAGACAGGATCACTCAAGCCGTCCGTGCCGATCCCCTCTTTCTCCGTGAAAACACGCAGGTCTTTCCCGTTGAGAGTCTCGCGGAGCTGGAACAAGAAGGGCGGGGAGTGGTCCTCGATCGACGAGGCCCTCCGGGACGATTCGGACACCACCATTTGCTATTGGAAGCGCGCTTAGACGACGCCGTCCTGACGGCTCAGGTCATGGTCGCTGCCGCTCGCGCCCTTCCACAACTTAACCCGGGAGCCTACGTGCTCACCGAGATCCCCCTCAGTGCGATGTGGGGAGAAAAGGCGGAGAAGGCTCAACAGGACTGGCTTTAGGAATGGAGCGGTACAGAGGCACAGGCACAAGAAGTGTTCTGTGACGATCTGCAATCTTTACGAGGATCATTAATCATGCACCCCCCTCGTTCCGAGACCGTGCAAGGAAGCTGGGAACATTTCCCGCATCAGGCCGATGTCGGTGTGCGAGGTATTGGTTCAACCAAGGAAGAGGCGTTTGAATGCGCGGCGCAGGCCTTGACGGCCGTGATCACGGATCTAGGGTCTGTCGCTCCAACACAATCGGTGCCGATCGTCTGTGAGGCGCCTGATGATGAGTTGCTGCTGGTCGATTGGCTGAATGCGCTCGTCTATGAAATGGCCACGAGAAGGATGCTGTTCAGCCGCTTCAACGTTCGCTTCAACGACCATTCATTGCACGCGACGGCATGGGGAGAGCCGATCGAGGTGGCGCGACATCAACCGGACGTCGAAGTGAAAGGCGCGACCTACACCGAGCTCTCCCTGAAGCAGGATGAGGAGGGGCGCTGGGTAGCGCAGTGTGTGGTGGATGTGTAGCAGGCTGTTGAAAAATGCCGCCAGCGGCGTTCTCGCGTCGCGCAGAGGCTCAACGTACCGAAGCGTACGCCTCGCCTCTTCGCTTGCTGCGGCCTTGCTGGCCGGCCTTTTTGAACAGCCTGCTGGAGCTTCTGGACCCGTCCGTGGCTTTCTATAGTCGCGTATTTTCTCCGGCCCCAAATGGTTTATGAAAATCTGCTAGATCGCATTAAGAAATGAGGCAGTGATGGATCTCAACCTGTTGAAGCGACGAGGGCCCGACGAATGGCACATTTCTCCTCGCGGCAAGATGCGGGTGCCAGGCGTGATTTATGCCAGCGAAGCTCTGGTTCGTGACATGGACGAGAAGGTCTATGAACAAGTCACGAACGTCGCAACCCTACCGGGGATCGTCCGAGCCTCCTATGCGATGCCCGATGCCCATTGGGGCTATGGGTTTCCCATCGGCGGAGTCGCCGCGTTCGATCCCGATCTCGGAGGGGTCGTGTCTGCCGGCGGTGTGGGCTTCGACATTTCCTGTGGAGTCCGGGCGCTTCGCACGGGACTCACGGTCGAAGATCTTCAGCCGGTGAAGGAGCAACTGGCTGATGCCTTGTTTCATCGCATTCCCGCCGGCGTAGGAAGTACCGGGAAGGTGCACTTGGATCGGCACGAGATGGATGCCATGCTTACCGGAGGCGCAAGCTGGGCAGTGGGACAGGGCTACGGGATGCATGAGGATCTTGAATTCATCGAGGAGCACGGCCGCATGACCGGCGCTAAACCAGAGTGCGTATCGGATTACGCCAAGAAACGCCAGCAGGATGAGATGGGGACGCTCGGTTCAGGGAACCACTATCTCGAAGTGCAACAGGTCGTGCAGATCTTCGATGCAGAAGCGGCGGCGATCTTTGGATTCCGTGCAGGAGACCTTGTCGTCAGCATCCATTGCGGCTCGCGTGGACTCGGCCATCAGATCGGCACCGAGTTCCTCAAGAGCATGGTCATGAGCGCAGCTCGTTACCACATCGAACTGCCGGATCGTGAATTGGCCTGTGCCCCGATTAACTCCGAAGTGGGACAAGAATATCTTGGCGCAATGCGGGCAGCGATCAATTGCGCACTTGCCAATCGTCAGATCGTCACGCATCTCGTTAGGCAGGTCTTCGCCGACCTGTTGCCACAAGCCACGCTCGCACTGCTGTACGACGTCTCCCATAACACCTGCAAAGTCGAAGAGCATGTTATCGACGGAACGGCCACTCGTCTCTTCGTCCATCGCAAGGGAGCGACGCGAGCCTTCGGCCCCGGCCATCCTGATATTCCCCCAGCCTTACGAGCCGTGGGCCAACCGGTCCTGATCGGCGGCACGATGGGCACGGCCTCGTATGTGCTTGTGGGGACAGAGGAGAGCATGACGTTGGCGTTCGGGTCTGCCTGTCATGGAGCTGGTCGCAGTATGAGTCGGCATCAGGCGCTTCGACAGTGGCATGGTCGAGATGTGGTGAAGGAGTTAGCCTCGCGTGGAATTCTGATTCGCAGTCCATCCATGAGGGGAGTCGCCGAGGAAGCGCCAGGCGCGTACAAGAATGTCAGTGAGGTGGTGGACGCGGCGGATGACGCGCACCTGGCGCGGAAGGTCGCCAGGCTTGAACCGCTCATTTGTGTGAAGGGGTAGGAGAAAATAGGTCAGAGCATCACACGACGATCGCTTGAGATACAACGGAGGCTACGATGGTGAAGTCGGAGAAAACGGAACAGAACAGGGAAGAAAAACGAGAGGAGAAGCCGCCGTTCGAAGAACCTAGCTATTGTCTTCTCTGCGGAGTGGTGGGGCCGGCGCTGTTGTATGGCCACTGGGTGTGTGAGCATTGCAAGAACGTGGTGCAGGCAGAAGCGGTGTCCAAGAAACGCAAGATCGAAAAGGAAGGCGGCGGGCCGGCTTAGGCTCTGGGTGTCGCCGAATACCGTTCGGATGGGTTCTTTTCATTTCACCAACAGCACGAGTCTCACAGCAGCGGTATCGCCCGGGCGGGGAGGCCGTTCGCTCCCGATCGGAAAGCTCCCGGTCACGTTGCTGCGCACCCTGCTGGCCCGCTACACCAGAAACCGCGACTCACGCGTCATCGTGGGTGCCGGGATCGGTCTTGATGCTGCCGCTCTCGACGTAGGTGGAGAGTATGTGATTGTCAAAACAGATCCCATCACCTTTGTGACGGATGAGATTGGCGCCTACGCGCTCGCCATCAATGCCAATGATCTTGCCACGATGGGTGCCCTGCCTCGCTGGTTTTTCGCTACAATTTTGCTGCCGGCCTGGACAACCACGAGGGCCGAGGTGTCCCGTATCTTTTCGCAGATCGGGAGAGCCTGCTGCAGACTGAAGATCTCACTGTGCGGCGGTCATACGGAGGTGACCGGCGCGGTGACTCGACCCGTGGTCGTCGGCTGCCTTCTTGGACAGTGCCCAAAAAACCGATTGATCACCACAGCAGGGGCCCGCGTGGGAGACGCCGTGTTGCTCACGAAGGGCATCCCGATCGAAGCGGTTTCGATCCTGGCACGTGAGAAGAGCAAGGAACTCCGGCATCGCTACTCGGCGCGATTCGTGGCCCGGTGCCGTCGGTATTTCACAGACCCCGGCGTGAGCATCGTCCGTGACGCGACCATTGCCCTGGCGGTCGGCGGAGTTCATGCGATGCATGATCCGACAGAAGGCGGCCTGAGCGCGGCCCTGTATGAACTCGCAGAGGCTGCCCAGGTTGGAGTCCAGGTTGACGAACGGGCGATCCCAATTCTGCCAGAGGGACGCCGACTCTGTGACGACTTCGGCATGAATCCTCTCGGGGCCATTGCGTCAGGTGCCCTCATCATCTGTGCGGACCCAAGCCGGATGCAGGCGATCCTCCGACGCCTAACCCGATCGGGCATTGCAGCGACACGCATCGGCACCATCGTCCCGGCTCGGAAGAGAGTCACATTTGTAACCGAGGGGAGACTGGTCCGCCCGGTTCCCCGCTTCCCCGCGGATGAAATGACACGTGTGCTGAATTTTTCATTCAGGCCAGGACTCTAAGCGGATAGACAGAAAGTATGACCCACATGCACATGCACATGCACATGGAGAAGGTACATGCGTTGGAGACCAGCCGGAAATGTTCTGGAGTGGTGTGTGGTCATTGGATCAAGATCAACAGGTCACGATGATGATCACAGTTGAAGACGTGCTTGCGGCACTCCGGGCTGTCCAAGACCCTGAGCTGGGCCGCGATCTCGTGTCCCTAAACATGGTTACCGGTGTCGAGATTCGCGAAGACACCGTGCGAGTCACCGTGAACCTGACGACTCCCGCCTGCCCCCTGCAAACCGATATTGAACAACAATGCCGGCAGGCGCTCCTGAACCTACCCGGAGTCAATCAGGTCGAGGTGCGTTTCACGGCGACGGTGACCGCGGCAACGTTCCCAGGCCAACAGAATCTCTTGCCTGATGTGAAAAACATTGTCGCGGTCGGCAGCGTGAAGGGCGGAGTGGGTAAAACCACCGTTGCCGTCAATCTGGCCGTCGCATTGGGAATGGCCGGCGCAAAGGTGGGCCTGTTGGACGCGGATCTGTATGGCCCGGATGTGCCCATCATGATGGGCGACCGCAGTGCACCGAAGGCAGCTGAGAATCGGCTCACGCCACTGGAGCGCCATGGTGTCCGTTTCATCTCTCTGGGCAGCTTGATTCCCGAAGACGCCCCCGTTCTCTGGCGTGGCCCTATGGTCCATACTACCCTGCGGCAACTCTTCCGCGACGTGACGTGGGGGCTGTTGGATTATCTCGTGGTCGATCTCCCCCCGGGAACCGGCGACGCATCGTTGAGTCTGACCCAGTTGGTTCCCCTCGCCGGAGTGGTCCTCGTCACAACTCCTCAACGGGCCTCCGTCCATGTGGTCGTGAAAGCCCTCAGTATGTTCAAGGATGCCGGGGTACCGATCTTGGGGATCGTCGAGAACATGAGTTATTTCATCTGCCCCCGTTGCGGCACTCGAACCGACATCTTTGCGCACGGTGGTGGCAAGCAAGCCGCCGTCAATCTTGGAATACCCTTCCTGGGCAACATCCCGCTGGATACACGACTGAGAATTGGGGGTGATTGGGGTGAACCGATCGTGATCAACGAACCAGCCTCGCCCCTGGCTGCTGCGTTCCGGGCCATGGCGTCCAAGGTCGCCGCACGGATTAGCGTGTTGAACGCGCAAACGGCTCTCGCCGGTTCTTCGCCAATCGCCAGTGTGTTAACAAGCGCCCAAGGGATCGTCTGATACGGATAACCAGCGTAGAGCCATTCTCCTTTCCGTCGCGCCGGGCTGCGGGAGGGGGATGTGATTCGAGAAATCAACCGCAAGCCGGTTCGGTCCGTGGAGGATTTTGAACGACTGGTTCGCGGTCTCTCACCCAAGCAAGGGGTGCTCATGCTGATCATGAGAGGGAAAGCCACGTTGTTCTTGTCGATTAAGCCGGAATAGGTTTTCGGTCGAAGGCAGGCGGGCAAGCTGTTGAAAGCGTCCGCCAGCGGTATTGAAGGTTTGACGCAATAGCCCAGCCGATCGTCTCTGATAAAAGTGGGTTGGCAGAGGTAGGCTGCGGGCTGATAGCTGGATAGGCTACAGGCTTCGCAGTATAACCCGTCGGCTGGCACCGGCCAGACTGGTGGATAACCATTGGGCTTTGAAGTAGACTTGCCCGCAACAGATTTAGTAGTTAGGCGAGAGAGCAGTTAGCCCACATTATTCATGACGGTTCGTCGCGAAATCGCTGAGCCGCGTCGCGAGAGCGGCGCGCGGAGCCCAGAGGATCTGAGGCGTACTCGTGCAGTACGTTGAGGGTCCGAGGGGCGAGCCCGCCGACCGAAGGCTCGTCGGAGCAGCGGATCGGCGATTGCAGCAGAAGCGTTCATGAATAATGCGGGTTAGAGACAAAGAGTAAATGACAACAGTACTCAAGGTGGGCGCGTATCGATTGTTCTTCTACGCCGGCGATCGCGATGAACCGCAACACATTCACGTCGAGCGTGAGGACAAGATCGCCAAGTTCTGGCTCGACCCTATCAGGTTGCAAAGAAGCGGTGGCTTTAATCGAGCAGAACTCAGTCGAAACCACAAAATCATCAGGGATCATCACATGCAGCTCATGGAGGCTTGGAATGAATACTTCAGGAGTTGACCTTGAGGTTCCACGTGCCGAATCTGTAACAGTAACTAGCGACACCTTAGTTGTGGAGCTGTATGATGGCCGGACCATCTCGGTTCCCCTCGCTTGGTTTCCCAGACTACTCCATGCAACTCTGGACGAACGAAATACGTGGAGATTAATTGGTAAGGGCCACGGGGTTCATTGGGAGGAACTTGACGAAGATATCAGTGTTGAAGGTCTATTGGCCGGGAAGCCTTCTGGCGAGAGTCAAGTCTCATTCAAGAAATGGCTTGAGTCGCGTACTGAGCGGTCAGGAACATCAGTAACAAGGCGCTCCAGCCGACGCAGTAAACTTGGCGGCTAAGCGCAGCCGTTAGCCTGCCCCAAGTTTCTTCATGCCCGCCCATCCTGACGCAATCCAAGACTGATACAGAAAATGTGCCGAGAGCCTTTTCTGTGGCACAGGTCCCGAACCGTAGCAGACCGAGGCGACAGCCCGGACGATCGTCTCTTTTGATGAAAGCGGGTCGGCAGAGATAGGCTGCGGGCTGATAGCTGGATAGGCCGCAGATTCGCGGCCTATCCCGGCGGCAGACACCAGCCAGAGTGGTGGATAACCATTGGGCTTTGAAGTAGACTTGCCCGCACTCGATTGTTGAGGCTGCCTTGCTATGCTGGACAGGTAGGTCGCGGCAGATTTACTAGTTAGACGACAGAACGTGGCTGCTGAGAAGTGGGATGAAGTTCGAGCGAACATATCAGATTGAAACTCCTCCAGAGCCGGCGATGAAATGGGAGGCCTACGAGCGTCTCATTGTGGCGGAGTGGGACGCATTTTTAAACGGCGA
The DNA here is from genome assembly GCA_025360665.1 of Nitrospira sp. Lineage (GTDB taxonomy): Bacteria > Nitrospirota > Nitrospiria > Nitrospirales > Nitrospiraceae > Palsa-1315. Next base: position 15,082 of record JANYBU010000359.1, on the reverse strand, counting down.
GCCACCGGGCGAGAAGGCAATGCAAGCCTTCCTTGAACGGCACCCCTCCATGATGCCCGGCGCCTTCAACCTTCTGGGGAACGAGAGCGGACATTATCCATGGCTTTGTGGGCTCATATCGCAACCCCCGCTTCCCTCATACGACCGTCGCTTCCCCGATTTTATGTGGCTGTCTTTGAACAGCGAAACAGAGGAGCCTGTGCTCATCGAGATTGAGGCTCCAGGTAAACGTTGGTTTACTGACTCCGGAAATCAAACCGCACAGCTAACCCATGCTCTCAATCAGATAGCTGAATGGAAAGCGTGGTTTGGCGTCTCGCGCAATGTTGAAGCGTTCAAAGCCCTCTATGGACTGGATCGAGAAGCATGGTGCCGACGCCGGTTCCGGCCGTCCTACCTTCTGATCTATGGCCGTCGCGAGGAAGCAAACGCCAGCCCGAATCTTACGGAGAAACGCACCTATCTGCACGCAGACGACATCGTGACTATGACATACGACCGCCTTCGACCCAATCCAAATGCACATCAGCTTGTGTGCATGAGGCCCAATGTGAAAGGTATTTTTACGGCTGTTTCCGTCCCCCCTACTCTCAAATGGATTCCAGGTCTTGCCGAGGACCGCGCACTCCTGCGCGGTCTAGACACTGCAATTGAGACAAACCCCTACATGTCCCAAGCCCGGAAAGACTTTCTCGTCCGCCGCATGGACTACTGGAATGACTGGGCCAAGAGAGGGGAACGCGGGATAATCAACTCCGCCGATCACGAGTGACGTGTTGTACCCGTCGTCTAACACCGTAATGAACCGGACGCCCAAACAGCGGCGCTGCGCTTGCTGTTTGGGTGCCAGTTATTGCGAACGTTAGCTGGATATGCTTAGAGCGCGACATTGATTAGCCTCTACAGAGCTAGCGGGTCGGGCGAGATTCAGCTCCTAGGCGAAGCGCTCGACCGCGAAGAATGGACTCAACTGCGGAACACTGCAGTGCGACTGCTGCGCGCGCGGCGCGCGGAACACGCCGCACGCCTCTTGGAGGAATATCCGTTTGCACTCCACGAAGGCACTAACTCTTTCGGTGATGAATTCAGCGTGCTCTATCTTTCAGCTCCGATGGCGCAGTACGTCGATTTAGCCGAGCGCGAGCGAGACCCCGCTTCTAAGGCATCGTTCCGAACCCTTGCGGAGACCCTTTCAGAGATCGGCCCATACGTTCGGTTCATTGCCGTTGCTCTCGACAAGAAGGAGGGCCCGGCTCCGGTATCATCAGCTTCTCCCCAGATAACGTCGGATGCTGTCGAACAGGCGCTGAAGGATGCTGAGCAACTCATCGCGTCACGTGGCGCGACCAGTGGCGTGGACCGTGTTCACACGGCGTTTCACGGCTTTCTGCTCGCGGTCTGCAAGAAGGCAAGTATTGAGGTGCTCGGTGACGACCCGGGAATCACACAGTTGTTCAAGGCGATCCGTGAACGTCATCCTGCTTTTGGTGGTGAAGCAGGCAGGCAAGAGGAGTTGCTCCGGGTTACCCGCGCCGTGGCAATGATCGTTGATGCCCTTAACCCGCTCCGTAACCGGTCGAGCTTGGCACATCCGAACGAATCCCTGTTGGCTGAACCCGAGGCCATGCTTGTCATCAATTCGGTTCGGACACTCCTTCACTACATTGATAGCCGGGTTCATGGGACGTAGGTGTGAGGATGAACCCTATCCAGTGCAGACCGGCTAACATCCGGCTGGACCCGCTGGGGTGTCCGCCCGTGGGTCAGCCGGAGCGTTAGCTGGTGACGGGAACGGGGCGGAAGCAGATCATGATCTTAGATTTCGATCTGGATTTTCTCAGTGCTGCGGCGGCTTTGGTCGATGCGAGTCTCGACCGCCTGAATGGAAAGGCTCACGCAAGCCCAGATCCAGATGCGTTTGGAATCTTTGATGAGATGGAGTACATCTCCGGGTTTGGCTTCGTCGCGTGCCAAATGTATGTTACGGCAGTAGCGAGTCGGAGCCAGCTGAAGAACAAGAAGCGCGAAGCTCTAGCACTTGGTCCAAAGCATAGGACGGGCCGATCCATGGCCCAACTTATAAATGCTGCTGCCAATCACTGGAAACACAGTCCTGAGTGGTCTCTCGATGTACCAACGACTCAAGCAGCGCAAACGCTCGAAGTGATCTCTAGTCTCGGCGTCGACACCAACAGCTCATATCCAGTTACTAACATGCTGTACGAGATCCTTACCCCACATCCAGCTCGGTTCGCGAATCTCATCCCGTTCCTGACACAGTGGCGCGATGCACTACCGAAATGAAATCGCCGTCCAACATTCGCTTGCAGGGGCGCGCCGCAAGCGGCGCACCCCTGAAGCGGGTCGTTAGATGTGTCGTAAATCTCCCTGAAGTGATGGGCTTAGTTCTCCTAGTGGTAGGTGAGAGGATTTCCTCTTTGCTACTAGCATTGCACCGCGAAAGGTTGCTGAAGAAATCAGGGTGTGAGCGGCTTCTGCCGACTTTGCCGGAGGAGCGGGGGCCCATCGAGACTCAGCCGGAATGGAAAGCGGAAACTGACTGAGTCCGCGAAGGAATTTCCGAAGGTTCCATCCGGATGAGTCAGAAAGGGTCGCTCCGGGAGGCACCGAGGCGAGGGCTCGCTCAGGCCTTGGCCGGCAGTTTGTCAGCCTGGCTTCTTCAACGTAGTCCTGGGGCGCAACCAGAAGTCGCCCGGAATCGCCTGGCCGTCAGACCCAACCTTCATTTTGTAGCCATTTGCCCCCTTAATAAGTCTGCCACTGTTGCAGCATTCCTCTCTCGATGATGCGCCTCTGACACATGTTTGTTCTCCTTCCCTTCAATCACGGTCATTTCTCAACATATCTTCCCTGATCAGTTGTGATGTCGGAAAGGCACAGCGCTTGCTGTCGAGGGAAGGGAAGATAGTTAATTCCGAACAGATGGAGGTAACTCATGATGGACGGCGACGGGATGCTATTTGTAGCCCATTGGACTCACACACCTGAGAATTGCCCTGGAAGAAGTAAAGAAGGAGCCACTATGCTCAATGAATTCTGGGCAAAACGCGATCTCGCCGCAAAGAAAGGAATCAAGATCCTGAGCGGCTATGTGGCAGTCACGGAACATACCTACTACATCACTGTCCAGGCTAAAGACTATCAATCCATGCTGGAGTTTTTCGAGCCGTTGGCCCCGACCCAAACCGGGGGCATTCATCCGGTCACGACGATGGATGAATGGACGAAGCACATTGATCCGAAGAGAAAGGGATGAACCGACGCTAAGCCTGGGAGGGGGATGGAGGATTTGGCGCGCATCGAGTAGAAATAGACAATGTACCGGGAGTCTTTTCTATGGCGATGATTTTCCCGTTTGGCTACCGGTTGGCCAAGCTTGGCCGGCTTGTCAGCGGCCCTCCTCCATCAGGCGCGTCAGCTCTCCCAGGCTGAAGGGATAACGCTGGCCGCAAAACTCACACCTCACATCGGTCGGGGCAAACAAAGGGATTGACCTCTTTAATCTGACCGAACCTTTGCTTAACCGTCGCCTCGATCTCGGCCTCGCTTCAAGAGTGGCTACCGCTACTCAGCCTGCGCCATAGCAAGTACAGCGGCGTTCCGGCTAAGACGGTTGCGATGCCCAGACCCCCTTCTACCGGACGCTCATAGAGTGCTGCCCCAACGATCACGGTCGACACAAGAAGATAGAATGCCGGGACAAACGGGTAGAGAGGGGTGCGATAGGGACGGGGAAGAGTCGGCTCTTGCCGACGCAGGATCAGTAATGCTCCCACTGCAAGGGCGTTGAAGATCATGAGCACGGTGCCGCTGTAGATCACCAGCCGTTCGAAGCTCCCCGACACAATCAGGGCTGAGGCCCACAGGCTTTGCAGAAGGATGGCGTTGATCGGCGCCTGTTGCGTGCCAGGGGTTTTCGCGAAGAGGGAGGGAATCAAGCCGTCTTGCGCCATGGCATAATACACGCGGGGTCCGGTCCACACCATCGCGCTCACGGCTCCGGCGATTGAGAGGCAGAGAAGGACCGTTACCAAGATGGTGCCTGTGGGTCCTAGCATGGCCGCGGCCACTTTGTTCGCCACGGGGAGGATCGGTGGTTGCCCTAGCTCAGTGACGGGTAACGCATAGAGATAGATCCCGTTCACGACAAGATACAGCAACCCCACGAAGAGAGTGCCGCCGATCATGGCCCGCGGGATGGTGCGTCCGGGATCGACGATTTCTCCCGCCACATAGGCCGCCGCATTCCAGCCTGAGTAGGCGTAGGTGACGAAAATCAGCGAGACCATCGTCGTTCCAAAGCCGGGGGTGATGTCCGGTGCGGAGAGACTGAAGTAGCTCCAGTTTCCCTCCCCGAGCATCAGCACTCCGACGACGAGGATCAGAATCGCTCCGATGTTCAGCATGGTCAGCAGCCGTTGCAGGAATCCACCGGAGCCGACGCCGGCGAGATGAAACCCGGTGACGACCCAGATCAGCGTCAACGCAATCCCCGTTGAGAGGGGGCCGTTTTCACTGTGGAAAGGAACAATCTGAAGCAGGTATGCGGCAAAGCTCATGGCCCCTGCCGCGATGGCGGCGCTGAAGCCGATCGTGAACGATGTCCATCCGCTGAGGAATCCGACAAGTGGACCGTAGGCGCGGCGCAGGTAGGCGTATTCTCCTCCCGCGACCGGCAGAGCCGTTCCTAACTCGCTGTACGACAGCGCTCCCGAGAGGGCCAGCAAGGCACCGAAGAACCAGATCGCCAAGATCAGTCCTGGATTGCCGAGATCGCGAGCCATAAATCCGGTCGTCGTGAAGATGCCGCTCCCGACGACATTACTGACCAACAGACAGCCGGCGGTAAAAATTCCGATGCGGCGCGGCAGTTCCGAGCGAGGCGAATCCATCGGTTACCGCTTATCTGGTTGGGTGGATTGGTCTTTGCGGATCAGTGGAACAAAGCGAACAAGCGCGAGCCGTGAGCGTTCATAGCCCTTCGTGGTGCGGCGATAGAGGACCAATTCCTGAAGTTCCTGAAAGGCTTTGCCGACCGGGAGAACCAGGCGCCCTCCAACGGCGAGTTGATCCAGGAGCGGCTGCGGCACCTGCTCGGACGAGGCGGTCACGATGATGGCGTCGAAGGGGGCTTCCTCCGGCCAGCCCTGATAGCCGTCACCGATGCGCGTGCGGATGTTGCGGTAGCCAAGTTCCGCCAGTGTCTGTGCCGCCTCTGTCGCCAGGGGCTCGACGATTTCGATAGTGAAGACATTGGGCACAATCTCGGCCAGGATTGCAGCCTGGTACCCCGAACCGGTTCCAACCTCAAGCACCTTTTTCGCGCCCTGCAATGCGAGTGCTTCGGTCATGAGCGCGACGACAAAGGGTTGCGAGATGGTCTGGCCGTGGCCGATCGGGAGAGGCCCGTCGTTGTAGGCGAACGCGGAGTAGAGGGCAGGAACAAATCTATGCCGGGGAATGCGACGCATCGCGGCGAGGACGGCCTGGTCCTTGATGTCACGGGAAATGATCTGCTCGCTCACCATCCTGTCTCGCTCGGCCTGGCGTGTGGGATCATGAGAGTCACCGATGCATCCGGGGATGGCAACCAGAGAGTGGATGAGTATGACGCACGTCATCCACAGCGATGTCAGTGGGCGAGCCGGGGAGTTCATAAGAGATACGGAGCCTATGTAATGATGCCTGGCAGAATGAGCAAGCCTGGTGCCGTGAGAAGTAGAGCATAGACACAATTTCCTCACGGCTTCTGTAGCTTTTCACTACATGTTGAGCCTGGTCGTTGTAGCAAGATATCCCTTGGTTCTGGAAGTGCGGCTGAGTTGTCCGCTCTAATCTACTGATTTCCCGATGGACTTGGGGTATGGCTCGCTCTCGGCGGATGGTACCGGCCTTGCTCAGCTGAGAAGGCGAGGCACTCGATTCACTCCCTGGCGCACGACGGAAAGACTTGAACCGAGCACATGGTCAAATCGGACGAGATGGCTGGACATCTGCTGGCTGGTGAGACGGTGAGGTGGAGCGCCTACCTTTCCTGGAGACCGTTCACGTGACTCAATTTCTTTAGCTTCATGGCCTGGAACGGCTATCTCGTGGCTCGGAGAGGTATGACGGGCGTGCCGGGCGACGGGCGATGCCCGGAAAGGAAAGAGGGACTCTTGCATGACGAAGCCGATGATTCTGAAATCAACGTACGATCTCCTCGCCGACCAGCCATTCGAAATTGTCGAGCGGAAGGGTTTGGGTCACCCCGACACGATCTGCGATGCGGTGATGGAGCAGGTCGCGGTCGAGTTGGCGCAAGCCTATCTGAAGATATGTGGGCGCGTGCTTCACTTTAACGCCGATAAGGGGCTGTTGGTGGCGGGTGAGGTGGACTGCCGTCCCGGCGGAGGCCATGTCATCACGCCGATGCGTTTGGTCATGGGAGATCGGGCGACATTCGAGTGGCGAAAGAAATTGGTGCCGGTGGAGGAGATCGCCGAGCGGGTTGCCTCTACATGGTTCAGGCAGCACCTCCCGCACGTGGACCCCCTCAAGCACCTCATGTGCCAGGTGGAGCTGAAGCCGGCTCCCGCGGAACTTCAATCAGTGAGTGAGCGGCTGGGAGGCCCGGTTGCCAATGATACCTCCGCTGCGGTGGGCTACGCGCCCTTCACCCCGACTGAGCGATTAGTCTTTCAGGTCGAACAGTTTCTGAACAGCCCTTCCTTTAAGAAGGCATTTCCGGATACGGGACAAGACGTCAAGGTGCTTGGCGTGCGGACGAGGGGGGAGGTGGCGCTCACGGTCGCGATGCCTTTGCTGGCTTCAGCCATTCGGACAGGGTCTCAATACTTTTCGCGCAAGGCTGAGGTGTTGAAGGCCTTGCAGTCCTTCGTGAAACAGAAGGCGGGGCCGAAGCTGTCAGCCGAGGTCACGCTCAATGCGTTGGATCGTCGCGGAGCGGGAGTCGAGGGGATGTACCTCTCGTTACTTGGCACGTCAGCGGAAGCGGGCGATTCGGGCGAGGTGGGGCGAGGGAATCGCGTGTGCGGGGTGATCTCGCTCCGACGGCCGGCCAGTGCGGAAGCGGCCGCCGGGAAAAATCCTATGGCGCATGTGGGGAAGATCTACAACGTGCTTGCTCATGTGCTGGCTGGGCAGATCCACCGGAACGTGAAGGGGCTCCGTGAAGTGACGGTCTGGTTGACGAGCCAGATTGGCCGACCAGTGTCATCGCCGCAGTTCGTCATGGTCGAGGTCCATCTGGCGCAGGGGGTGTCGTTGGCTTCGGTTGAGCCGCTGATCGGTAGGCAGGTTCAGCAGGCCCTGCGCAGAATGACGCCTTTTTGCCAGGCGCTGGCTAAGGGAGATTATGCGGTCTGTTAGCCCTTCGGCCGCATGAGTCATGACGGTTCGTCGCGAACGCGAGCAGATGCGAAGCGAGACGGGCATTCGGAGGTGCGAAGCCCGAAAGCCTAGCAGGTAGGAACAGGATGGGAAAAGTGCCGACCACTGAAACGAAGCGTGATTACTACGAAATCCTGGGCGTGGATCGGTCTGCCACCCGGGATCAACTGAAGCAGGCCTATCGTCAGCTGGCGCTCAAATATCATCCGGACCGGAATAAGGATCCGGATACCACGGCCAAGTTCAGAGAAATCGCTGAGGCCTATGCGGTTTTATCAGACGATGCGAAACGTCACGAGTACGATGCGACCGGTCATGCGGGGGTCAGCGAACGCTGGACCGCTGAAGATCTCATGCGCGATTTTCAGTTTGGCGATTTCTTCGGCGGCAGGTTCGATGATTTGTCCAGTGCGTTTGGCGACTTCTTGGGTCAACGCGCGAGACCCCGTTCCGGGGCGAGCCGGGGCGTGGATTTGCGGTATGACTTGGATCTCACCTTGGAAGAGGCCGCCAAGGGAGGCGAACGCGAGATTCCGATCACCCGATCCGAGAAATGCGCGCCCTGCGCAGGGAGTGGCGCCAAGCCTGGGACGAAGCCGAAACCCTGTCCCGACTGTGGCGGAACCGGTCAGACACAGCATGCCAAAACCAGCAAGGGTATGCGCATGGTCACGCTGACAACGTGCTCCCGCTGCCACGGGCGCGGCCAACTCATCGAGACCCCTTGCACGACGTGCCAGGGAAACGGGTATGAGTTTGTGACCCATCGGCTCAAGGTACAGATTCCTTCCGGGGTGGATGACGGGATGATGATCCGGCTCGCGAGACAGGGAGAGCCGAACGCCAATGGCGGTCCGCCGGGAGATCTGCTGATTCGTCCGCACTTGCGGCCCCATCCCTCCTTCGATCGGCACGGTGACGACCTCTATATGGTGAAGAAGGTCACGTTTCCTGAGGCGGCGCTGGGCACTGAGATTTCCGTGACGGGGCTGGGGGGAGAGACCTTGCGGGTCACCGTTCCCGCCGGCACGCAGAGCGGCACGGCGTTGCGGCTCAGTGGAAAGGGGATGTCACGCCTGGAGGGCAAGGGGAAGGGGGATTTGTTTGTGGTCACGGAGGTCCGCACCCCGACCAATCTCACGCCGCGGCAGCGGAAACTGCTGGAAGAGTTTGCTGGCCCGGAGGCCGCACGACCTGAGCAAGGTTGAGTCTCTGCCCGCAGGCTTCTGGTTTGTTTTGTTTATCTGGTTGATTTGGTTCATCTGGTTAGTTTCGTTCTACCAAAAAACCAGACAGACCAGAGAGACCAAACAAACCAGATAGACCAAATGAACAAGACTTGCTGGCGGATTTTTTCAGCATCCTGCCAGACAAGAAGGAGTGTGTCATGACGAATGAGGGTCACGTCCTCACAGCGGTCCGTGCGGCATTCGAGCGGGAGAGGCGTATCAACTTGCACAAGCATCCCGTTCGCATGGACTTCAGCGACGGAGTGCTCACCCTGGAGGGTGAGGCGGAGCATGTGGCGGCAAAGAAATTGTCCCTGGAACTCGCGATTGCTGTTCCCGGAGTCACAGGCATCGTGGATCGACTGCACGTGACGCCTTCCACCCACATGGGCGATGGAGCGATCCTGGACGCCGTGCGCGATGCGTTGCTTCAAGAGCCCGGCTTGCAGAACTGTACGATTCAGGTGAAGCGCAAAGGGACGTGGGAAACCGTCAGGGAGGCGACCCTGACGCCGCATGGGGTGATTCAACTGTCCGTCACAGACGGGGTCGTGCTCCTGGACGATCATGTCACCAGCCTCATCCAGAAGCGGCTGGCCGGCGTGCTGGCCTGGTGGGTCCCTGGGAGTCGAGACGTCATCAATGGCATGGAGGTCGTCCCGCTGCAGGAAGATTCCGATGAGGAAATTGCGAAAGCGGTGCGCTTCGTGTTGGAAAAGGATCCCTTCGTCAACGTCGAGCGCATCCGTGTGACGGTGAAGAAGGCGGTGGTCACGCTGGAAGGAGACGCGCCCTCTGCGCCGCAGAAGGAGATGGCCGAGTTCGATTCCTGGTATGTCTTCGGGGTTGACAAGGTCGACAATTGCATGGAGGTCCGTCCGTGAGAGGCGTGAGGCAGCGGAACGTCGCCGGCGGACTTTTCAGCATCCTGTGAGAGGAGACGAGCTGACAGTCTCTCGTTGTGTGCATCTATGTCTGCTGAAATATTTGAACTGATACTCGCGGCTGTCGTGGCCGCGGTGCTCTTGTGGATCTTCTGGCGGAAGGGGAAGTCCGACTAGCAGGCTGTTGAAAAAGTCCGCCAGCGTCGTTCTCGCATCGTTCAGACCCTCAACGTACCCCAGAGGGTACGCCTCGGCCCTTCACTCGCTGCGGTCTTGCTGGTCGAACTTTTTGAACAGCCTGCTGGTTCTGCTGGAGCCGTCCGGATTCGTCCGATTGCCCCTCCTTGCCGCAGCAACATTCGGGCACTGTGGAAATTTCCCTCAACTGACCCCTGCGAATCGCTCTGGTGTGCCGCCCGCGATCCAACTTTCTTCGAAGGTTCAGCAGGTTACGTTTTTCTCTTTGGGAATGACTTCGGCATCCGTCTTGCTCAGTCACTGGGGGAGACTACTTAAACCCGCATTGTTCACGAGGGTTCGTGACGAAACCGCTGAGACGCCACGCGAGACGGGCGCGCGGAGCGGTGAGGGAGGGAGGCATACTTGAAACAGTATGTTGACCGACCGAGCGGCGAGCCCGCCCGCCATCAGGCTTGTCGGAGCGGCGTATCGGCGGTTGCAGTAGAAGCCTTCGTGAATAATGCGGGTTGATGCATGGAAGGATTCAATGAGGGGTCTTGCTGCTATGGGGGTGAGTGTTTTGTTGGCGGGATGCGCGGGGGTTTCCGTCGTTCCTTCCGATCTCAAAGACAAGGTCGATGAGCATGTTTCGTTTCTGCAAGTGAAGGCGTCCCCGCTCTCATACACAGGCCGTTTGATCGTGGTGGGCGGGATGGTCTTGACGGCCAGACCGTTGAAACAGGACGGGACGAGGATCGAAATCCTTGAGTTACCTCTGGGCGAAGACTACGAGCCGACAGGTCGCTTGACTGACTCCCAGGGGCGCTTCCTCGCCTTCCACAAGGAGTTCCTGGATCCGGCGACGATCCCACTGGGGACGCGCGTGACGGTGGTTGGCGAAGTAACCGGATCGGCCACCTTGCCGATAGACGAGGTTGACTATGTCTATCCCACCCTGGACATCAAGGCCGTGACAGTCTGGCCTCCCAAGGTTCCCGTGTGGTGGGGCCGTCCATATCCATACTTCGGTGCCTACTGGGGGCCTTATTGGGGGTCGCCTCAATGGATCCCGTTGCGGGAGGGGAAACGATGATTAAAACCGGTGAGTTTGCTCTGTTTCGGGATCGCCACGATGCAGGCCAGCGGCTGGCTCAGAAGCTTCTCCATTACAAGGAAGCGAAGAATACGATCATCATCGCGTTGCCTCGCGGCGGAGTTGTGGTGGGCTACGACATCAGTCTGGCGTTGCGACTCCCTTTGGATGTGTTCATCACGCGCAAGTTGGGAGCCCCTCGAATCCTGAACTCGCAATGGGCGCCCTGGCCGAAACCGGCTACCGGCATATGAACGAGGATGTGATCCGGGAGTATCACGTGAGCAAAGCCGACGTGGACGAGGAGGTTCTCTGTCAGGAGAGCGAAATCCGCCGGAGGATTGAACGGTATCGGGGTGGACGGGCACTTCCCTCGTTGAAAGGGCAGGCGGTCATCCTGGTGGACGACGGTATTGCGACAGGGGCGACGTTCTATGCGTCGCTGGGCGCCCTGCTCAAGGCGGAGACGGCAAGGATCGTTGCCGCGGTGCCGGTCGCGCCGCCACGAGTATTGGCCGAACTGAAGATGCTTGTCGATGACGTGGTGGTCCTGCACACGTCCGAGTGGTTCTTCGGGATCGGCCAGTTCTATGAACAGTTTCCTCAGGTCGAGGATGAGGAGGTGATCACGTGCCTGGAGAAAGTCCGCAGGGCGCTTACGCCAGAGAGGAAACTCCCGGCATGAAGATCCTCTGCGCCATCGATGGTTCCCGTCACTCCCAGTGGGCTCTAGACTGGCTGCCGCACGTCTGCAGTCCGGACGACTGCTCCCTATTGTTGGTCCATGCGTTCGATATGACTCAGTTTAAATCCCTGCCGAAGCTGGATCGGAAAACCCGCTCGGCATTGGTGAATGTGTTGGAGTGTTCGCTCGAAGGCGCGGCGCGGGTGCTGGAATGGGCGGAGTTGAAAGCCTCCAGATCGTGGGGGCCGGTCCGGGCCAAACTCTTGCGCGGAAGTCCGGCTGACGCGGTCGCCCGCTCCGCCAAGCGGGAGCAGGCTGATCTCCTCGTCATCGGGTCACGAGGGGTGACCGAGTTTCAACCGATGCTCTTAGGCAGTGTCTCGAGGAAGTTGCTCATGCAGGCTCCCTGTCCCGTGTTCGTGGTCAAGAAGCCGGCGAACAGGCTCAAGCGAGTCGTGCTCGGCGCGGATGGCTCCATCGAGTCGTGGGAAGCTGTCGCATGGCTGAGACAGTTACCTGAACACATTCGTCCGGCTGTGACGGTCGCCAGTGTGATTCCCCCTCTCCCTATGGACAGCCTTCGCCTCCCCGCTCGGGCCCTTGCGGTGGGCGATCAGGTCGAGGGAGTACTCAGACGTGAAGCCCAAAAACTTGCTGCCCGAGTGGCAGGAACGTTGCGGAAAGCCGGATTCTCCGCGAAAGGAATTGTACTGTCCGGCCCTCCAGGGGCAGAGCTCGTCACAGTCGCTGGGCGTGAGCGGGCCAACCTCATCGTCGTCGGGTCTCGCAGCGGACGCAGCGCTCACGAATATTTCATGGGGAGCGTGGCCGACACGGTCGTGAAACATGCCCCCTGTTCGGTGCTGGTGTATAGGAGTTAACAAACCTATGGCCTTTGAACTCACAAGTTCAGCATTCAAAGCCGGCGATCCCATCCCACGCCGGTATACCTGTGAAGGTGAGGATCTGTCGCCGCCGCTCCATTGGGGTGTGCCGCCTGCTGCGACGAAAAGCTTCGTCATCATTGTGGACGATCCCGATGCGCCTGTCGGCACATGGGTGCACTGGGTGATCTACGATCTCCCGCTTGACCTGCGCGGGCTCACGGAGGGCGTTCCTCCTAAGGACCGTTTGCCCAACGAGGCTCTGCAAGGCCTGAACGACTTCAAGCGCATCGGCTACGGAGGGCCCTGCCCGCCGCCGGGCAAGCCCCATCGGTACTACTTCACGCTCTATGCGCTGGATGTCACGTTGAATCTGAAGCCCCGCGCGACCAAGGCTCAGGTGTTGGACTCGTGCAAGGGACATATCCTGGCAGAAGCGCAGCTCATGGGACGGTTCGGGAGGTAGCAGACTGTGCCGATCGTACTGCGTCATGGACCGCCTGAGGGAATGGGCCTGCCATGCAGATCGCACTGACCGGGGATGTCATGCTGGGGCGGCTGGTGGATCAGTACGTGATCCGTAATCAGTCGATCGGCCCGGACAAGATCTGGAGCGATGTGTTGCCGCTGATGCTCAAGGCGGATCGACGGCTGATCAATCTGGAGTGTGTGATCAGCGGGCGGGGGCGTGAGTGGCAGCCCGATTCCAAAGTCTTTCATTTCCGTGCCCATCCCCGTGCGACCGACTTTCTTCGCGCCGCCAAGATTGACTGCGTCACCTTGGCCAACAATCACGTCTTGGATTACGGGACGGATGCATTGATCGAATGCCTCGCACTGCTCGATCGAGCCGGCGTCAAACGGACGGGCGCCGGTGCCTCATTGATGGAGGCGCTCACACCGGCCATCCTGGACTTGCCGCAAGGCCGGCTCGGAGTCGTCTCCCTCACGGACAACGAGCCGGAATGGGAAGCGGGAGAGAAGAAGCCGGGCACGCACTACATTGCCTACGATGCGAAGGGTTTGGTCGAACCCTATGGGTCTCGGCTTGCGCAGGCCTTGAAACAGGTCCGCCGTCAGGCTGATCTCGTGATTGTCAGCGCGCACGTCGGGCCCAACTGGGGTCCCCCCTCGGCGGCAATGCGGGCGCTCGCTTATCAGATCATCGATCTCGGAGCCGATCTCTACTGGGGCCACTCCAACCACACACCGCAAGGCATCGAAATCTACAAGGGCAAGGCCATCCTCTACTCGACCGGCGATTTCATCGACGACTATGCGGTCGATTCAACCGAGCGCAACGATCTCTCCTTCTTGTTGGTGTTGGAACTCGAACGAGGCCGCATCGCGCGTATCTTTCTGCATCCCGTGTGCATCGAAGACTTGTATGTCCGGCTGGCGAAGGACCAGGAGATCGCATTTTTGCAAAGGACCATGCAAGCCAAGTGCGCCGCCTTTGGCAGCAGGATTCTGTTTCACGACGGCGTGGGAATGCTCGAAGTGTCCTGAGGGATTGGGAGCGACAGGGTCGTATTAGACAGTGATTCACGCGAGGTAGGCGGCGACGATTTCGGAGAGGGCAATGCCGTCAAACATGCCAGCGCCTCCGATACTGGTGACTTCGGTCTCAAGGGCCTTAATGTCACGGGGAGGGAGCAGATCTGCGCCGATGAGGGGACCCAGCACTCCCGCGACAAAGGCGACTTGCGGCGTTTGTTCGGGAACCGGCCCCGTGTTCTCATGAGACCCCTAGTTCTTGGAGGAGCGCGCGCATGTATATACAGTGCGTGCCCGGCCAGTAGATGCGCTCACAGCGGGGACAGTGCGCAAATGTGCCGTGTTGGCTTGCGACATAGGCGGGGACTGCGTGAGCGGCTTCCGCGTGCGGAATTGGCCTCAGGAGAACGTTGCATTCGGCGCACCGGCTTGCGGTTCTGTCACCGAGATCAAGCTCAAGGTGCAACTCCGACCGGAGTTGCCGGAGCTGGTCCTGCAGATGGTCGCTGACAATGAGCGTGTGGCGATTTCGAAGGACCTTGCGTTGCGCGAGGTATCCATCCCGGGTGAGTAGCCACCGATGTTCTGTCAAAACACGCGCGGTCAGCGCCTCATCGGAAATGACCTTTTCGTAGGCTGTGTCGTATCCAAGCATCCGGAGCCAGCGGGCCAGTCTGCCGAGCATTGCATCGGCGAAGAACGTCGGCGAAGAAACGATCTGTGCATTGAGAGACTCCATCGGTCATTTTATCCTGCATGAGTAGCGGATATCAGCGAGCATCGAAATCTATTGCAAGGAGGTCCTCCATGGCGAGCAATCGGATTATTTGTCCTGTGATCGTTACCTGTCTTCTGAGCGCCGCTGTCCTGCTGGGCGGCTGTTCGCCTCCTCTCCCGAAGACCTGGCTGCCGTCACCCGGTGGCACGATGTATGATATCCATCTGTCGAGCGACAGGTGGCATGCGATGGCTGCCTCCCCGCTGACGATCCGGCGCTGAGGACAAAAGAAGTGGCCAGCGCGAGTTGGATAATGCAAGAGCCTGTTAGCTAGCTACGGAAAAAATATATATGCACGCTCACAGGTGTCCGGTTAAAGGTTGAACAAAATCAATTGGTTGGCGTCTACTGGTGGTTCGGTTCGAGGGTCATCGAGCTGCAGGGCGCATGAAAGCGGGGTTTTCTCGAAAACTGAGACCGACAATATCTGTAGACATGT
>JANYBU010000348.1 GCA_025360665.1 Nitrospira sp. | reverse complement strand
CGCAGGCCGAAGTTCAGCACGTCGCTGATAATGCCCCCGGTCTGGAATGAGACATCGACGCCAGGTAATGCATCGCGCAACTTGGTTCGTATCCGGGTGATGTACTCGTCGCTGTGCCCCTTGTGCCCCGTCACGAGGTTCACGAGCACAAAGGCCGTGTGGTTGCCGGTGTTCGGCGCGAAGCGGGCCGCATCGCCGAAATAGAGGCCGGTGTTGGAGATGACCTCGTCAAGGTCGTCTTTGGGAATGGTCTCCTGCACCAGTTGTTCAATCTGCGCCACAATCGCCGTCGTCTTCTCAATCCGCGACCCTTCCGGCGCCGAAATGTTTATGGCGAAATTGCCCGCGTCGATTCGCGGGAAGAACTCCGTGTGCAGGCGGGGGACCAAGAGGACGGCGGTACCGATGAGGCTAAGGAGGGCCAGGCCGATCACGACCGGTTTGAGGCGCAGGCTTCCACGCAACAGCGGGATATAGAGCGCCAGGACAAAGCGGAACCATCCGGTGGAGGCAGAGCTCTCGTCCGTGCCGTTCCCGCCATGGCCCTTCTGGTAAAAGCGGGCGAGGAGCACCGGCGTCACGGACATCGAGACGGCATAGGAGGCGAGCATGGCAAAGGCCACGGTCAATGCGAGCGGCACGAAGAGATATTTGATGATGCCGGTAAAGAACATGATGGGGAGGTACACGAGCAGGATGCAGATCGTCGCCACCAGAATCGGGAGGGTCAGCTCCGTGGCGCTGTCTTCTGCGGCCGTGCGGCCGTCTTTGCCCATCTCCAAATGGCGATGCAGGTTTTCCTGCACGACGATGTTGTTGTCCAGCAAGGTGCCGATTACGAGCGCCAACCCACCGAGGGTCATGATGTTCACGCTCTGGCCCGTCAAATACAGCGCGACGAGCGCGGCGGTGAGCGAGAGGGGAATCGCCAACCCGACGACGAGTGCGGCCTTGATGCTCCGCAGGAACAAGAAAATCATCAGGCCGGCCAGCGCAGCACCCAGCAGCCCTTCCTTCTGCAGATTGGCAATCGCCTGCCGGATATAGAGCGACTGGTCGTAGATGAATTTAACCGTGGTGCCGACGGGAATCTCTGTCAGCTTCGAGAGTTTCGCGCGCATGCCGTCGGTCACTTCCAGCGTATTCGCCCCTTCCTGCCGCGTGATGGGGATATAGGTGGCCTCGCGACCGTTTACCCGCACGATCGAGGTTTGAATGGCAGCCGAGTCCGAGGCCGTGCCGATGTCGCGTACGAAGATCGGTGTGCCGTTCACGACTTTGATCGGGATGTCATTGATCCTATCGACCACGTCGATCAGACTATTCGAGTAGACGTAGTAGTCCAGATCGCCGATCTTCATGTTGCCGGCCGGGATGATGGCGCTCTGGGAATTAATGGCTTTGACGACGTCTGATGGGGAGATGCTACGCGCCAGCATCCGTTGCGGATCCATGAATACGGTGATCTGCCGGACTTTCCCGCCCAGCGGGGGGCCGAATGAAATGCCGGGAATGGTGGCGATCTGCTGGCGCACGGTGAAATAGGCCAGGTCGCGAATTTCTTTGGGGCCAAGGGATTCGCTGCTCACGGAGAGGAGCCCGACCGGCAAGCTCGCCACGCCGAATTTATAGATGGACGGGGGAAAGACGCCCGGCGGGAGGAGGCGGATGATGCTGTAGGCCAAGCTGGTCAGTTCGGACTGGGCCGAATCGATGCTGTACTCCGGCTGGAAGAAGACTTTGATGTTGCTCATCCCGGCGAGCGACTGCGATTCGATATGTTCGACATAGCTCGCCTCGACGAAGCGCTGCTCCATCTTCAGCGTAATCGCCCCTTCCATCTCACTGGGGCTCAAGCCGCGGTAGAACGTCGTCACGAGAATCGTCGGAATCTTGATCTCCGGGAAAATGTCCACGCGCATCTTCTGATAGGACAACCCGCCCAGCACGAGCACGATCATGCAGATCGCAAAGAGGGCGTAGGGATTCTTGAGCGAAGCGCGGGTCAGCATCGGGTTTCAGCCATGAATAGAGATCGATTCCATGTGAGCCAGTAGCGGCAGAGGTCCGCCGTACAGTGAACGAGTTGGTCGAAGGTTCCGGGCTTCACGACATAACCGTTCGCGCCGCTGGCATAGCAGCGGGCCAGGTCGGTCTGGTCGTCCGACGTGGTGAAGACGACGACGGGGATCGCAGCGAAGCGGGCATCGGCCCGGAGTCGAATCAAAAAGTCGCAGCCATTCCGTCGTCCGAGCTTGAGATCCAGCAGGATCAAAGAGGGGAAAGGGTGGTGGTGTACGCGGTCCTCCAGAAAATGGAACGCCGCCTCCGCGTCATGCTCGGTATACAGGGCGACGTCGAGACTGGTTTGCGCCAGTGCGAGGCGAAACAGTTCGCACTCGCCGGGGCTGTCTTCGATCAAGAGGATGGAGGGGTGCGTAACCATATATATAGGAGGACATCAGCAGGGAATGTGCCGGGCTAGAAGATGAAGATAAGAACGACTTAATAGTTAGTAAAGACAGTGATTTATGATTGTAAATGTAATGTGATTGTTTATTGGTGTTGAGGGAGGGAATTGGGGAGAAATTCCAGAGAGGAAGGGAGAAATTCCAGAGAGTCAAAAGAGCGGGCCCTGTCGCTGACCAGCCCAGCCGGCTTCGCACCCCGCCCGGTGTAGGGACCCCGCTGCAGGCGGCTGGGCTCCCAGGTCAGCGCACCCGCCAGAGAAATCATCTCGCCCTAGGGGGGAATGAGCAGGCAGGGAAGGAGCAATTAGTAGTTAGCTAGACCTGTTCGACACCAGATTTAGAGTATTTTTCACCCAAGGGCTTGACTGGCCACGGTTGGTGATTATCTGATTCAAAATTTTCGTGGGAAGGAGGGCCTCTGTGTCCTAGCCTGATCTAAGACAAGCGGCGTCAGTACAGTGTGAAAGCATGTATCCACCAAGTATTGTGTAGGTGGAATCCGAGACCATCAAGGGCCTCTGTTGGGTGGGGTGTCACCTGACAGAGGCTTTATTTTTGTCGGTGTAATAGCGTCGCATGAATCACGAGTCAGATGCATTTTTAGTCGCTAATAGCGATGAGACATTTATGGCAAAGGAAAAAACGGGGAAGATTGGCAAAAGAATAGCGGAGGATGTGACTCGCCACATTAGACCGAGTGTGGAGCGGGAGCTATGGGCGCGTGCGGCTGGACGGTGCCAATTTTATGGATGCAACCGCATCCTATATAAGTCGTCCGTGACTCAGGAGCGGGTCAACATCTCTCAGATGGCGCACATCTATTCCTTTTCACAGGTTGGGCCTCGCGGGCGTGGTCCACTTAAGAAGACTCCGAGGTTACTCAACCATGTTGAAAATCTGATGCTGGTTTGTCACGGCTGCCACAAAACAATCGATCAAGAGCAAGAAGAAGTGGCCCCATTCGTTTGAACAGCCGGCCGAGCTTTGTAAGTGGCGTCTCTGCTGATGCTTACGCTGCCAGTTTACCCGTCGGCAGCATCACGGCATACGCCTCATCAGGTGTTTGCTTGGCCAGGCAGTCGATCATGCAATACCTGGATTGGTACAATCAATCCAGGCCGCATTCGAGCCTGGACAAGCAAACACCGGATGAGGCGTATGCCGTGATGCTGCCGACGGGTAAACTGGCAGCGTAAGCATCAGCAGAGACG
>JANYBU010000272.1 GCA_025360665.1 Nitrospira sp. | reverse complement strand
AGGAGGAGACAATGGCAATCTGTCACCCATGTAAGGAGGAGTTTGGGTCGGAGCAAGGCGTCAAAGCGCATATGAAGACATGTGAACTCTATCAAGCCCACAAACGTAAAAAGGCGGCTACCTTAGGGAGTCTGCCTAAGGCAGCCGTTACATCCGCGACCGTTCACCCGAATCCGCCCATCGAGGCTCAGGATTTCACGGCGTCGCTGCGAGATCTTCTGAAGTCGATGGGCGAGGCCATGACGAAACAGGACACACCACAAACCCCTCAGCAACAACGGCGAACAATACTGCAGGCGGCGAAGGCGCGAGTGATCGATCAGTACGGGACTTCGTTAGGTCAAATCACCGCGTCCCTGCGTGGGGCCGCAAAGTTGGCGATCGAGCGAGAATTGGCCTCATTGCCACTTGAAGAGCTTCCATTTGGAGAAGTCTGCGAGATGGCCAGCGCCATTCGCGATCGGCTCTACGTCGTGACGTTCAGACAGCAAGCGCGGGAGGCTGATCGTCTGCGCGTCGAAGCCGAGACTCGTCACAAGAAAGAAGTGGAAACCTTGGGCGCCTTGATTCGGGCTGACCGTCAGAAACAATGTTTTCTCCAGCAGGCGAACAACCAAGCCCGCGCGTATTGCCAGGAAAAGGGGATCATCGGGTGGGAACGAGTGAGCATGCTTAGTGATGTCAAATCACGCCTTGAGGCGTTCCTGACCGGGGGTGGGCCGATTCTGAAGGACCAGGCGATTGTGCGCTCGGTGCTGGAGGCCCGCTTCGCGGAAGCGGAGGCGACACTGGCTGCAGCACGGGCGAAAGCCACCGAGCGATGGCATGAGGAGGTCGCCGCCGTGCTGGTGCTCGGGACCTATCTGGCGATACCGCTGGTGGCCCAGTGGTACCCGACGCAGACATTGGCAATTATCAGCTGGATCGAACGGACATTCGGCCATAGATATGGAGCCGAAGCCGCCGCACCGACCCCTGAAGCACCGGCGCAGCAGCCGCCAGCCGCGAACGAGGAGACGCGTCCACGCACTACGCGTCGGCGAAAGTATCCAGACAGTCCCTCTAGTTCCGAGTCTCCCTGGGTGAATTCAGTTGGCGGAGAGCCTGCCCCCGCTTAGAGCACGGCACTCAGCTCGCACGAGTGCGACGTGGAAGCCTAGCACAGCAGGGCACAAGTCCAAGAGGGGAGGGCGCCGCATGCAAGCGGGGCGCCGTATTGCGTCGTGACCCGCAGAGGGAAAAGCCTATTCTCCAACTCTACTTCTTCAACTTGCCAAGAGCTCGCGCGCCTCTTTCAAATGTTCGTTGCCGGCGGTGATTGACCGTTCGGCGTAGGCCTTTAGTTCTGGGTCAGTGGCGTTCTTGACCTCATTCTCGAATACCGGGCAATTACGAGAATCTCCCGTGAATGAACAGTCTTCCTGAAGCACTCAGCATGAGGACTTGATTTGGTAGGATGCAACTTGCTCTCAGCTTGCCCTCGAAGGGAATGAGGGAGACAAGTCTTTGAGCATGAGTTACCTGTATCATTGCGGCCTCGGGCATTCCAGGGAGGACAACCGACTCACCGTCAGTTGAAACTGTGAGGGGCGTGACCCATCCACGAGGCCCATCTCCAAGGTGAAGAAATTTCCCCGCTTTCGTGCGCCAGAGGTAACACCCCGCCACCGGCAGAAACCTATCGCGATTGTCAGTCACCACTGTTGAGCTTGGAAACGATTCAGGCCGAGCTATGTCAGCCTGATAGGCGGCGACTTCCTGACCCGTGTCTAGACTCCACTGACGAATGATCTGGTGATGAAACGTACCCAGGATACAGGACTCGTGTGCAGTGATATGCCATGTGGTCTTAAAATGATATGGGACAGCAAAGCTTAATCTCTTTTTCTGGGTCTCCGCGGGTCACAGTGGGTCTTTTTCTGCACTCCGCGTTAACGGAGGTAGGAAGGCGGCGACGATTTTGAGCTTGAGGTACTCTTCATCCCGGTAACCGTAGGCCCGGCGCTGGAGGACGCGGATCTTGT
>JANYBU010000256.1 GCA_025360665.1 Nitrospira sp. | reverse complement strand
ACAACAAGATCCGCGTCCTCCAGCGCCGGGCCTACGGCTACCGCGACGAGGACTACCTCAAGCTCAAAATCGTCGCCGCGTTCCTGCCGCCGTTGACTCGGAGTGCGGAAACGGACCCACTGTGATCCGCGAAGACCCTTTCTTTTAAGCACGGGTAGTGGCGGAAGGTCTGATGACCCAGAGCATCAGGAGCGAGAACACCACGGATCCGGTCGCGGCCATCCAGAGGAACCAGTCGAGCTTGCCCAGCACCGCAAAAGCCAGCACGATGACGGAGAAGTCGCGGCTCGCGACGTTCTTGAGCATGAAATCGGACCAGGCCGCCTGCACCGGTGTCCTCCATCCACTCGCGGCTTTGATCTTCTGTGCCCGGGTGACGAGCCAGAACGAGAGCCCATTCCCAAGGACCGCTGCCGAACCCAGGGCAAGAGGAACCCACGCACCGTCGCTCCCCGCCACGCTCAGATACGAACCCACGGCAATACCGGCAAAGATCGCCATGTGCACCACGTTGTCCATCGCGATATCGAGCCAGGCCCCAAACGGCGATTCGGTGAACGTCAGCCTGGCCACTTCCCCATCGCAGCAATCGATGATCGCGGCCAGTTGGAACAACAGCGCGGCAATGATGCCGGCGCTGTAGGTCCCGACGCCAAAGCCGCCGGAGGCGACCAACCCAACCACTGCGGCAAGAATCGTAATGGCATTTGGCGAGAAGCCTGCGGCGAGAAAGACACGCGTGAACCAGCGGGAGATCTTCCGATTGAAGAACCGGTCGACGAAGCCTTCGAACTCACCCTTGAGGGAATTGAAGAGTTTCTTTTCGGCGGCCTGCACATCGGCGGCATCGCGCACGTCCTGATACCAATGGGACCGGTTCGTCTCCGTGGACCACACCCGCACATGCCCGTCCACCGCGGCCCGTTCGAGCCATCGACGAATCGGCACCGTGCCGGTTTCTACGCCGGTGTGACTAGCAGCGCTCATGAAACTGGCGGGAAGCACCACCAGGTCTGTCGCCACCAGCGCTGCGTTGTCCTGTCTCGATGTCATCGAGAGGAGCCGTCCCGCCTGGACCTTCACGCGCACGCTTGGCCGGCGTGGCTGTCGATCTTGTTCGTGATCGGCCCGTGCCACGACGATCGCCTGCCCCTCCTGCACTTCCTGGCGCAGACTTTCGATCAAGGGGCTCGCAAACACCCCCTGCACGCCGGACAGGAGACAGAAGCCACGAACTTCAGCAGCGAGCGCTTCCCAGGTACGGGGATCATCCAGTGGGAACTCACGAATCGGCATCCATCGCACGGGGATCGTCACGCGTGGCCCCTTGGCCAACGCCTGTTTGAGTTGATCCTCCTCCGGCCCGGCCAACACCATGAGCTGTCGAATACCAGCGCGCTGCAGCGTCAACACCGTCCGCTGAAAAAGGCCGATGCCCACCACGCTGGTGAGCGGACCTACCTCATCGGCATATAATCCGGCCGGCTCGCCGAACACCCTCACCGAGGGCAAGAGAATCCCCGTGCTCAATCCCTGGAGGTCTGTCTGTTTCTGGACTACGCTCTCGCTCATGATCGGCCGATCCTTTGTATACGGGGGAGGGGCTATTTCAATCACCCCGCCATCCTAACAGCCGGTATCCCGTTTACCCCGTTATCTTACTACCCCCGCTTTTATAGTTTCGGCAACACATCCCGTTCCGCTTTCGTCACGTCTTCCACAAAATCGATTTCGGTCCAGGGCAGTCCACCGATCTTCTCATGCCCGACTTTGACGTCACGAAAAAATCCCACAAGCGCATCCTCGTATTCCATCTGCCAGGCCTCACGATCCACATAGGTTCGGAGGGACGCCACCACCTGGGGCGTATCGGCCTGCCGGACCTTCAGGAACCCCACGCCTTCTCCGGCATAGTCATAGTGCAACGGCATCTTCTTGGTCAGCGCAATCACGCGCCCACCTTCGACCACGACCATGCACTCCTCCCCGGTCTGCTTGACGGTTTCGTCCATGAGCAGCGCGTTCTCGCAGGGAGATTGCACCAAGCGACGCAAGATCTCTTGATGGAAGAGCACATCGGCATCCATGACGATCGCGTCGTCATCCAACGCGGTGCGTGCGATCCAGAGCGAGGAAATGCTGCCGCGGTGGAACTGCTCGTTGACGAGGAAATTCACACGCACACCACAC
>JANYBU010000232.1 GCA_025360665.1 Nitrospira sp. | reverse complement strand
CGCACCGGAGACCGTACCGGCAGGGAAGCAGGCCCGCAACACGTCGTACGAGGTCTTCGACGTATCCAGTTGTCCTGTCACATTTGACACAATGTGCATCACATGCGAATACCGCTCGACGTGCATGAGCGAATCCACAGTGACCGAGCCTGGTTTCGCCACGCGACCGACATCGTTCCGCCCAAGATCGACGAGCATGACATGCTCGGCCCGTTCCTTCTCATCCGCCAAAAGCCGCCGTTCCATCTGTTGATCTTCTTCAGGCGTGACGCCGCGGCGGCGCGTGCCGGCAATGGGGCGGAGAGAAATCATACCGTTCTCGCATCGGACGAGCGTTTCGGGAGAGGAGCCGACAAGTTCTACCCCCGCGACTCGCAGATAATACATATAGGGAGAGGGATTCACCACACGCAGGGCGCGATAGAGCTGCAAAGACGGCGCCTGCACGTTGGTCTCCCATCGTTGGGATAGAACGGCCTGGACGATATCGCCGGCTCGAATATACTCCTTCGTCCGCACCACCATCTTCTCAAAGTCCGCCTTGCTCATGTTCGAGGTGAAGGTCACCGGCTTGCGGCGGCGATGCGGACGCGTACGGCGAAGCGGACGCTTGAGCCTCATGATCATGCGTTCGATCCGTTCCGTTGCAGACCGGTAGGCAGCCTTGATGCCTCTGTCTCCTTTTGTTGTGACATGCGCGGTGGCCACAACTTTGATCTTCTGAGCGACATTGTCGAAGATCAGCATCGTATCGGTGAGGAGGAAGGCAAAGTCCGGAAGATTGAGCGGGTCCTTCCGCCGGGCAGCTAAGTCCTCAAACGTGCGCACCATGTCGTAGCTCAGATATCCGACGGCGCCGCCGACGAACGGGGGAAGGTTCGGCACGGTCACCGGGCGATAGCCCTCCATCATCTCCCGCAGACGTTCGAGAGGGTTCCCACGGCTGGGAATACGCTTCTTGCGTGTGCCCTGCACGACAACAAGGTCGCCCCGGTCTTCGTAGACGACGACGGGAGAACCACTGCCGAGAAAGGAATAGCGTGCCCATTTTTCACCACCCTCAATGCTCTCAAGAAGATAGGCTGAGGGGCCATGATCGATTTTGGCAAAGGCAGAGACGGGGGTCTCATAGTCCGCGAGTATTTCGCGATAGAGCGGAACGAGATTGCACTGTCCGGCATACTGCCGAAATTGGTCGAGACTGAGTGAGTATTGCGGCGGCGCCACGTGGTCGTCCTATTATTCTTGGCCCACGATGAGCTTCTGTCCTACTTCGATAATGTCGTCCGGCAGCTTGTTCCACTTCCTGACCTTGTCAACCGTGACGCCATACCGCCGACTAATCCGATAGAGCGTTTCGCCCGGCTTCACGACATGAACGGTGGGTGATCGCATACTTCCCCGCAACGATTCTGTTGGCCCGGGAACAGCCGGAACCTCCGGATCGATTCCGAGTGCCGACTGACTGAGCTCCACGGTATCGGGCATCGGTTCAACTGGCATTGACTTGCGCATCGGTGTGAACGCACGCTTCATATCGGCTTTGGCTTTGCGGTCCAGCAGGGCCGATTCCTTCATGGCCTCGGCCTCTTCCTGCACGCGGGTCATTTGTTCCCGCACGGCTTGCACCTGCGCCGTGAGTTCCCGATTCCTGGCTTCATACTCCATCAATTCATTTTTGCTCCGTTTTACTTCACTATCGAGCTCGCCGCTTCGCTTCTCTTCTTGGGCCAGAAGGCGTTGGAAGTTCAGGCTGCGCGCCGTTGCCGCATCGTATTTCTCAGCCATGACACATCCGCTCAACAATAGCCCTCCACAGATGATGGTGACGACTCGATAGCTGGATCTGGGCATCAACTTATTCACGCAATTCTCCCCTTTCATAGATACCTCCTCTGACGGTCGATATGGGAGCTCCCCTCTCGCATCAAGGAGTGGACACTGGCTGTCGACCAATGGAAAATCGAGTCAACTAGATTTACTAGAATAATGTCTAACGCGGTGAAAGTCAAAGCGAATATGGCGCCTCCGTCGTTTGACCCACTCCCTAGCCCTATGGTACGGTCTAGATCACTTCAGTGTATTCATCACCATCCAGTTCTATGGCCCACGCCGACATCCTCGCAAGACTGATTGCCCTCAGGGACGAAATCAGGCGCCACGACTATCTGTACTACGTCAAGGATCGCCCAGAAATATCTGACTCCCAGTACGATCGCTTCTTTCGAGAGCTGGTCGAATTAGAACAGGCCCACCCTGAGTTGGTGACGCCAGATTCTCCGTCGCAACGTGTCGGCGCACCGCCGCTCAAGACATTGGTCAAGGTTCCCCACGAACAGCCGATGCTCAGTCTGGACTCAATTGTAGATCAGAGCGAGGTCCAGGCATTCGACCAACGGATGAAACGCGAACTGGAAACCCCGTCTGTTGAGTACAGCGCAGAACCAAAATTCGATGGGTTATCAGTCGAACTGATGTACGACCATGGAATCTTTACCCGTGGAGCGACCAGAGGCGATGGAACGACCGGAGAGGATGTGACCGTCAATCTTCGCACGATTCGTTCCCTGCCGCTGCAGTTGCACGCGCAATCCGGCCTCCCAGATCATCTTGTCGTGCGGGGCGAAGTGTATATGCGCCTCGATGACTTCCAAGCCTTGAATCGGCGCATGACGGAACGGGGCGACGACGCCTTTTCCAATCCACGCAATGCGGCCTCTGGTTCGCTCCGACAACTGGATTCCACGATTACCGCGACTCGTCCGTTGGTCGTAACCTGTTACGAAATCATGGCGGCATCCATGCCCGTTCCACCATCACATTGGGATGAACTGGAGCAGTTGGCCCAGTGGGGTCTCCCTGTGCCGACGCTTCGGCGACTCTGTGCTTCGATCAATGACGTAATGGCCACTCACCACGAAACGGAATCGATGCGCGATCAGCTGCCCTATGAAATCGATGGCGTAGTGGTGAAGGTGAATCGCCGAGACTGGCAGGATCGCCTGGGCATGAAATCTCGCAGCCCCCGCTGGGCCATCGCCTACAAATTTACGCCGCGCAAGGAAATCACCATCGTGCAGGATATCGTCGTCTCTGTCGGGCGAACCGGAACCCTCACGCCCGTTGCGTTATTGAAACCAGTGGAGGTCGGTGGCGTCACCATCAGCCGAGCCACGTTGCACAATGCCGATGAAGTGGCACGAAAAGACATTCGGATCGGCGATACCGTCAAGGTGGAACGGGCCGGCGATGTGATTCCCGCGATTGCCGAGCGAGTCGCCATACCGGGTGAGCAACGCGGCACCCCCTTTCGTATGCCTGATCACTGCCCGGTCTGTGGATCAAAGGTTGGTCGTGAAGGAGCCTACTTCTATTGTACCGGCCAGTTAGTCTGTGGCGCTCAGTTGAAGGGGGCTATCGAATATTTTGCGTCCAAGCATGCACTCAACATTGAAGGCTTAGGGAAGAAGACAGTGGCGCAGTTGGTCGATCAAGGACTGTTACGATCACTCGCCGACCTCTATCGACTGACCAAAGATGACCTCGTTAAACTTGATGGGTTTGCTGATCGATCCGCCACGCTCCTCTTGGAATCGATTGCAGGCAGTAAAACCGTCTCCCTGGATCGCTTTCTGATGGGACTCGGAATCCGGCAAGTTGGACAACATATTGCCAAAGTCCTGGCCCGTGAGTTTGGGTCCCTTGAGGAGATCATGTCGGCAAATCGGGAACGGTTTCAACAGATTCGCGAGATTGGTCCTGAGATTTCCGAGGGCTTGGTGGTCTATTGGTCTGAGCCGCGCAACCGGGAGGTCATCGCACAGCTCCAGGAATTTGGCGTGCAGATTGCCCCGGGCATGGCAACAGGCGACCGGAGGGAATCCCCGCTCGCAGGGAAGACCTTCGTGTTTACCGGTGGGCTGGATCACTTCACGCGAGACGGAGCACAGCAGGCTGTGGAAGTGGCAGGAGCGCGTGTCTCCTCAAGCGTGAGTAAAAAGACGTCCTACCTGGTGGTGGGGCGAGACCCTGGCTCAAAACTTGACCAAGCCCGCACCCTGGGGGTGACGATTTTGACGGAACAGGAGTTCGCCGCCCTGATCGGCAAGGACGAGAAAAGGCTTAGCTGACGAGGTCGAGGTTCGGAGCTTCGACGTGAGCCAGTGATTTCTCTTCACGAAAGATTTGGACACTACGAATGGATCGAGGCTCGGCTTCATGGATAAGGATCCGGCAGTTGGCAATCCGCAACTCTTCTCCCACCTTAGGAATTCTGCCAAGCTCCTGTTGAATGAGGCCGCCGATCGTCACTGCTTCATCGCCGAGGTCGACTTTCAGGAAATCGTTGACCTTGCGCACTTCGGTTCTACTGTGAACAAGGATATGGTTCTTCCCTAGCCGTTTGATCAGTTCTTCCGTGATGTCGGTTTCGTCCATGATCTCCCCGACCACTTCTTCGAGAAGATCTTCAAGCGTGACAATCCCCATCACGCCACCGAACTCGTTGACCACAACGGCCATATGCCGTTTCTCCTGCTGAAACTGCTTCATGAGGTCGTCCGCCGTCTTGCCAGAGGGAACGAACAGCGGGGGATAGGCAATGTCCTTGAGCTTCGCCTCATTCTGTCCCTTGGCAAGTTCGGTCAATGCCCTCGTCTTGTAGAGAATGCCAGTGATGTTATCGAGCGTCCCGTCATACACGGGGATCCGCGAGTATTTAGAGTTATAGAGGAGTTCCTGAGCCTCTTTCAGGCGCAAGTTACCATCCAATGAAAAGACATAGAGCCGAGGGGTCATCGCGTCTTCAGCCGTGATGCCTTTGAGCTGGAAGACGTTTTTGATCATCTTCACCTTCTCGACCTCAATGGTCCCGGTCTTTCCCCCCTCATCCAGCATGATCTTCAGCTCTTCCTCGGTCACGAGGGGAAGCGTCAGACCTTTCCCGCCGGTCAGTTTGTGGATTAACGGCACCATCACAAACAACAATGGTTTGAGAAGTAACTGAACCCCGTAGACGGGGTAGGCCATGTTCAGAGTGACCGGAACCGCAAACTTGGCGGCTAGCGTTTTAGGGATCACATCGACGGCCACCAAGAGCACAAAGGTCAGCAGGCCAACCATGACGGCAATCGCCTCGTCAAAAGATGTTTGGCCTCCATAGATATTCAGGGTCAGGAAGGTGGCATACATCGGCGTCGCCACGCCGACCAAACGGTCGCCGACCAAAATTGTCGAGAGGAGCTTTTGGGGATCACTACGGAGATGGAGGGCCAACTTTGCACGAGTATTCCCAGTTTGGGCGAGCGCCTTCAGCTTTGTTTCGTTGACCACAAAGAATCCGATTTCGGCCGTGGATATCACAGCTGAAATAACAATAAGACCTAAGAGGATTAGAACATCCATGGGTTGTAATATATTAGGAGCGACCGACTATGCCGATCGGCATGGAATACCTGAGAGTCCAGGGGCTGTCCCCTATCGCCTTGGACCGGCAATGTGAAATTTGGCAGAACAGAGTGACTTGATAGTGGCCTATCGGACCTGTATCCATTGGACTGTACATGTACCATAAGGATGGAGTGGCGAGCAAGCATATGCTGAAAACACGCTACAATATCAAATAGTTACATTGCATGTCCGCGGAAAAACTGAAGAATTGGAAAGGCTGGCTGGATGAAGCTGGCATTATTATTATGAGTCGTCTCGAAACACAAAGGCCTCGAACCCAAGGGAAGATTCAAGATGGGAGGCGGCAGCTTCTGCCTGAGCTTCCCTGGAAAACTGACCGATCTGAACTCGATATCGCTTTCCTTCTGGCAGATCGACAATCTGGACTCTGCCGCCTGAGTAGAGATGTTTCGCTCGCTCCAAGAGGTTGAGAGCATTCTGCTGATCAGAAAAGGACCCGACTTGCACTCGCAAAACCCCCATATCAGCAGTCCGCCCTTTATACCCAACCACTCGTAATTCGATCTGGTCGGTTCCAGCCCCGGTCATCCCAAGCGCTTGTGCCCCAGCGAGTGAGAGATCGAGCACCCGTCCTCTGGCGAAGGGACCGCGATCGTTAATGCGGACGGTCACCTGTCGACCAGTGCTTATTGATCGAACCACAGCGATTGAACCGATTGGCAAGGTGCGATGAGCAGCCGTCAGCTGATGCATGTCATACCGTTCGCCATTTGCCGTCTTGTTCCCATGAAATCCGGGGCCATACCATGAGGCGACACCACGCTCAACGAACCCAACAGGATAGCCTGGGAAATAGGTAGGTTTGGGGGCACCTCCACAAGCGGCCATGGCACCGGCCATGCCGATCACGAGAAGAACAACCGGCCAGCGGGACCAGCAGGATTGAGGTCCGCGAGACATGCCTAGAACTCGTCGAGCGATTGATCCCGCAGGATAGTGAGCGCTTTAGCTGTGTTTGAGACTGTCAGGACCACGATCGCGCGTTTCCCCTCGCGGGATGGGGTGCAATAGCCGCATGTAATATTGATGCGAGCCTTGGTCAGCAGATCCGCCACTTCTTTCAAAGCCCCTGGCTTATTTTCGAGGCTTAACAGCAAGGCGGTTTCCTCCGTAAACTTGATCTTTGCTACTTTCAGCGCCGCACGGGCCCCTTCCAGATCAGCGACCAACAGCCTCAGCTTTCCCGTTCCGGTGACTTCTGGAGCAGAAAAGGCCTTGATGTTGACCTTCGCCTCACCGAGGACCTGGGCCACTTGAGCCATAACGCCAGGCCTGCTCAATCTGCTAATGACCAATTGTGTCGTTGTAGGCATGGGGTTACTCCGTGGCGTGGGGGCACATGATGATGACCATCTCCTTACCGGGATTCAAAGGTCACCACCCTCCTTTGAGAGCCTGAGGGAGTCGACTCTATCGAGATCAAGACCTGTATCGATGATTGATGAGGCAGCAACGTGCAGGCCTCCCGCTCCCCTGCTCCCTGCCGCCAAGCGTGACGAGTGCTGGATTGGCATAGCCCATGACTTCCATAAGAGATGGCTTGACTGGGAGGGAGAAACGGCAACCACGTCCAGTTCTTCATCCTCTGTAAGGTCACGCTGCATCTCTGCAAGACGTGCTTTGAGCCGATCGACAAACTGTTCGACCAGGAACGACTCGTCAATGCCTCTGGGCTCGATCGGGGGAACGCTGATTTGGGAAAGAAGTCTCAGAAAGCTCATCGCATCTCCATTGCTGGGAACGCCTGCCGAAGAAGCGTTCTGAATCGTTGAACACGCTACCAGCTAGAGCACCCGACATTGATCATTTATAAATGTGTACTCGTAAATACCGCTAACGGGGACAGCGGCCTCCCCTGACAGCTTCTCTGCTGATTTTTTGAGGCCACGTGGAACGAGTAGATAGAATGGAACACCGCGCACAACCGCCTTCTTCCATCCTGAAACGGTTTCGGCATTCCTGATCGATTCATCGGTTTCCACCTCAGCCATCCATTCCATCGTATTCCCAGCTGAACTGACATGCCACCCGACGATATCGCACTGTTGCTGAGGGTCAGCCCAGTGATTCTGCTCAAGACTAGTATGGATCGTAACCTTACAGCAAAAGGCCTTGGCCCATCGTTGCGCGACAAGACTGACGACCTGATCGTGGACCGTGACAATCCCTTGCTCGCGAAGCAACGTACTCATTGAGTCCTCGCTCTTACGAACAGCCGCTCGTGGTGCCGCACGTTTCACACTTGAGGCAGGTCCCGTTCCGTACCATGGTGAACTGCTTACACTCGGAGCAGGGATCTCCCTCATAGCCCTTTTGGCGCGCCATTTGGATGGCGGTCAGGGTCAGCGTTTCACGCTTCAGTTCGACAGTATGGGCTACGCTAACGTTTCCATTTCCGTGGCCATTGCCCTTATGCCGCGGTATCGCTCCGCGTCGTGCGGGAAACATCTCTGTACTGATCGATGCCGAAGCCAACGTTTCAGGAGTGGCCTCCTCGTCGACGCATTCCGGATCTTGCTCGTCCATCTTGACGGAATCCATTCGAAGATCTTCTTCCTGGACCTGTGCCAAGTCATAGCGGTCGAGATAGGTCACCGCAAGCTCTCGGAAGATGTAATCGATGATCGACGTGGACATTTTGATACGGTCGTTCAATTTGACTGGCCCGTTCGGCTCGAAGCGGGTAAACACGAACGCTTCGACGAACTCCTCCAGCGGGACGCCATGTTGGAGGCCGAGTGAAATGGCAATGGCGAAACAGTTCATGAGGCTGCGGAAAGCAGCCCCTTCTTTGTGCATGTCAAGGAAGATCTCGCCGCACGTACCGTCCTCATACTCACCCGTGCGTAGATAGAGCTTGTGCCCCCCGACGACGGCTTTCTGCGTGTATCCATTGCGTCTGGTCGGGAGTGGTCGGCGTTTTGCCAGGTACCGTACTAACACTCGTTCTGTGATCTTTTCAGCAATCGACAATATTTCTGACGAGGCTTCGACAGTCTTGCCGCTGTCCGTCGAGGCCGACAATGGCTGGCTCAACTTCGAGCCGTCGCGATACAGAGCCACGGCCTTGACCATGCTTTTCCAGGCAAACAAATAGGCCGACTTCACTTCTTCCAGCGTCGCATCGGCCGGCATGTTGATCGTTTTGCTGATGGCACCGCTGATGAATGGTTGTGCCGCCGCCATCATGCGGATGTGCGCATCGACGGCAATATACCGCTGACCAATCCGACCGCACCGGTTGGCACAATCGAAGATAGAAAGGTGCTCGGCTTTGAGATGTGGGGCCCCTTCTACGGTCATCGTGCCGCAGCAATAATCATTGGCAGCGGCGATTTCTTCTTGTGTAAATCCCAGCACTTTCAGCATGTTGAAGTTGGATTCATTCAATTGCGCGTCGGTCAATCCCAACTTCTCCCGGCAGAAATCCTCGCCCAGCGCATACTTGTTAAATGTAAATTGAATCTCGAAGGCCTGGGCCAAGCCGCCTTCCATTCGTGCGAGTGCGGCATCGTCGAAGCCCTTCTGTCTCAGGGTCTCGTGGTTAATGAATGGTGCGGTCTGTAAGGTTTGCCGGCCGATACAATAGTTCACGATGTCCTGAATCTGAGACTCGGTATACCCCAATGCTCTGAGTGCAGCGGGTATGCTTTGATTGATGATCTTGAAATAACCTCCGCCAGCCAGTTTCTTGAATTTGACAAGCGCGAAATCCGGTTCGATGCCCGTCGTATCGCAATCCATCACGAGTCCGATCGTGCCCGTAGGAGCAATCACCGTAACCTGCGCATTGCGATACCCGTAGGCCGTTCCCAATTCGAGAGCACGGTCCCATGCACGACGTGCCGCCACGAGCAACTCGGGAGGACAATGCTGCGGCTGGATCCCTATCGGCACAATCGTCAAATCTTCATATTCTTCCGGAGCGGCATTGTACGAGGCACGCCGGTGATTACGGATGACGCGTAACATGGCCTCACGATTTTTGGCATAGCCTGGGAAGGGCCACAGCTCTGCGGCCATTTCAGCCGATGTACCGTAGGCCTCGCCGGTCATGAGCGCGGTCAGCGCACCGCAGATGGCCAATGCTTTGGGAGAATCGTACGGAATGCCTTGTCGCATCAGCACCGTACCTAAGTTGGCATAGCCGAGCCCCAGCGTTCGGAACTGATAACTCTTCTCGGCAATGGAGCGGCTGGGAAACGAAGCCATGAGTACGCTGATCTCCAGCACGATCGTCCAGAGGCGCACGGCGTGGCGGAAATTCTCCAGCTCGAATTGGGCGTCGGTTGAGAAGAATTGGGCGAGGTTGAGCGAAGCCAAATTGCACGCCGTATCGTCGAGGAACATGTATTCGGAGCACGGATTGGAGGCATTGATACGGCCATCCTCCGGACAGGTATGCCATTCGTTGATGGTGGTGTCGTATTG
>JANYBU010000168.1 GCA_025360665.1 Nitrospira sp. | reverse complement strand
ACAAGCCGGAAGCGGGCATGAGCCACACCGGCACGGCAGAACGACGGAGCATTGATCAACCCAACCGAGTCAGCACAGAGAGCAGAGACTCAGATTCGCCGACCGTCGTTCAGACTCATTTCCGGATTGGAAAATACTCCCTCGTGCCGACCGTGGCGCGAGGCGCAAGCGATGCGCGACGAGCGGGAACGGTGGGACGAGCGAGAAAGGCGCGATCCTTAGTGCGAAGTTCGGGGTTCGAAGTTCCGAAAACCTCGAACTTCGGACCTCGAACCCTCCCCCGTCTCGCTCGTCCAACCGTTCCCGCTCGTCCCTCTGGCAATGCCCTATCGTCTGTGCTAGATTCGCTCCTAACTATGGCTCCTGCACCACAGCATTCGGCACGAACACTGTCTCACAAGCCTTCGTTTTTGTTGGCGCTGCTCTGTCTAGTCGGCACCGCCTGTGGCACGACTGCCCCGACCGGCAAAATCCTCTTTGACGATCCACGCGGAACCGTGTCTCTGCAGACGATGTCCGATCGGTCGATTCAGGCCAGTCACCCGATCAATCTGGAACCAGCCCTTCTCGCCCAGGTATTGAACGGCATAGAGATTCAGGATCAGGCGCATGGCCTTCAGAAATTACTCGCAGGGCTATCATCTCCCGTCCCGGTCTTCTCGTACGATCAGATCCGGTTCCTCGCTCCACTGCTTGCAGAGGCCTTACGCACGGCAGCGCCAGATCAACAGGTCGAGTATCGTGTCCAGACGACGCGCACAGGTTCTGCCTTAGAATCATCGACCACAGAAACCACCGCCGGGTCCCTTTACGTCTATGGCCGACAGCTGTACGTGACACTCTCTCAATATCGATACGACCCGGCGCGGGCGTACATGAACTCAGGCATCGGCGCCTCCCGACCACGTCGACCCGATTCTTCAGGCCTCCGTGACCGTACCCTGCTCTTCACTCCGAGCGATGCCCAACGGTCCGATAGCTTTGATCCGCCGGCAGGGGGAAAGCCGACCGACAGGTTCCTGGCCATCGATTATCAGCTGCTGCAGCATCCGTCGCCGGCAGCAGCCACCACTGCGCCTCAGATGGGGCGGGCCGCGCCGACTTCCGCCGCCTCTTCTCAGACAACAGAGGCCCTGGCTCAGCGCGAGGCGGAAATCCACACACTCAAGGATCTCGTCATTAAAAATAATTCGGATGTGGAAACCCTCAGGAAGGAACTGCAATCCGTTCAAAAACAACTCGGCAGCCAGCCCCCCAGACCAGACAGCCCAAAGAGGAAACCCACACCGCCATCGAAACCGCAAACTCAGCCCGCTACGCCGCAGTAGCAGCGTTCAAAGTTCGAGGTTTTCGGAACTTCGAACCCTGAACATCGAACCCTCCCTAGTCTCGCTTGTTTACCCTGCTACGAATTTCTATATCCGTTCGTGATTGGCATCCGCCGATCTTTCCCAAGCGCTCGATGCGTGATCTTGATGCCGATCGGCGCTTGCCGGCGCTTGTACTCGCTGCCGTCCACCATCGTCATCACACGGGCCACCGTGGCGCGGTCGTACCCCGCTTCGACGATCTCTTCGAGAGACCGGTCTTCTTCCACGTAGGCCTGGAGAATGGGATCAAGGATCTCGTAGGGCGGCAACGAGTCTTCATCATTTTGGTTGGGCCTCAGCTCGGCGGTTGGCGGTCGATCTAACGTCCGTTTGGAAATCGCCGGGGTTATGCCGCGGAGGTTGCGGAGCCGCGCCAGGTCATACACCATCGTCTTGGGCACGTCTTTGATCACGGCAAAGCCGCCGGCCATATCGCCATACAACGTGGCATACCCCACGCTCATCTCGCTCTTGTTGCCCGTGGTGAGCACCAGATGGCCGAACTTATTGGAGAAGGCCATGAGGAGATTGCCCCGGATGCGGGCTTGGAGATTCTCCTCCGTCGTATCAGGCGCACGCCCCTCGAACGTCTCCGCGAGTGCATGCCGATAGGTGTCGAACAGCGTCGTGATGGGAATCGTCCGGACGGAGATCGCGAGCCGTGCCCCCAATTCGGCGACATCGTCGTGACTGTCTTGCGACGTATAGGGAGACGGCATGAACAGACCCCACACGTTCTCGGCGCCGAGCGCATCGACGGCGAGCACGGCGGTCAGCGCCGAGTCCACTCCGCCGCTCAAGCCGATCACGGCACGCGTAAATCCGTTTTTCCTCACGTAGTCGCGCACCCCCAACGTGAGAGCCCGATACACTTCCTCAAGCGGGTCCAGGACCGTCGCCACATCGGAAACCGCGCGCACCAGATTTTTCGGAACAGATGGAAGCGACGCAGCACAGACTTCCACAGCAGCGGCGACCCGTCGCGGCAAGAGCTTTTTCGGGCCGGTTCGTCTCGCCCGCGCGACAGCCTCCATATTGAGGTCAGCGACGATCAGATCTTCTTCAAAGGCTTTCCCTCGCGCGATGACCTCACCCTGGTGATCGAGAATCACACTATTCCCGTCGAAGACCAGTTCATCCTGACCGCCGACCGCGTTGGTGTAGGTGAGCACCACGCCGTTTTCCCTCGCGCGGGTCGCCAACATCTGCTCGCGTATCCGGCTTTTGCCCAGATGAAACGGCGAGGCATTGATATTCACGATGACTTCGGCGCCTGCTGCCGCCTGGAAACGGGTCGGACCTTCCGGCCACCAAACATCTTCACAAATGTTGACCCCGACCACCGTGCCGCGCAGGCGAATGAGCGGCAGCCGCCTGCCCGGATGAAAATAGCGGCTCTCGTCGAACACGCCGTAGTTCGGCAAGTACCATTTGCAATAGGTCGTGATGAGCTTCTGATCTGCGATAACCGCTGCCGCATTGTAGAGTTCGTGCGCGCCGGCCGAGACCACCGACGAGCGAGCCGGTTTCGGATCTATTCCATCGCTCTGACTGACGTAGCCCACCACCGCGGCAAGGCCCCGGCAGTGGCGGACAATTTCCTGAAGCGCGCGGCGGTTGTCCGCGACAAAACGTGGCTTTAATAAGAGGTCTTCAGGCGGATAGCCGGTGATCGCCAGCTCCGGGAATGCGACCAAGTCGGCCTTCGCCTTCTTCGCCTCGCGCAGCCAGGCCGTGATCCGGCGGACGTTCCCCTCCAGATCCCCGACCGTCGGATTCATCTGCACCATGGCGATTCGGAAGGTACGCATAGAGATTTATATCATTAAAAGCCAGGCGAGACGAGCGGGACAGGCGGGACGAGCGAGACGGGGAAGGGTCAAGTCGCGCCTTTCTCGCCAGTCTCGCACGTCTCGCGAGTCAGCGCCACGGTGCGTGGCGCTGACTAATACCTCCGCAAGTTCGTGGCCGGAAGATTCCAAAGGTATTTCCGAACCGCCGCCCAGAGCGCCTCCAACGTCACCGTAAGGTCTGGAGCCGAACGAGCCACGAGTTTGACTGCCAGACCTGGAGCTGCCGGAGTCGAGACCGCACCCAGCACCAGGCCAGGATGCTCATCCAGAATCACAGCGATCGCCGCTTCGAGGCCCTTCCAGACTTCGGCGTTGACCCCATCACCGATGACAAACAGCGCCGCCACATAATCCCAGCTCTCTGCGAGACCAACCGACTCAGGCAGTCGGCCAGGCACCACGCGATACCGCTCGACAACCGACCCACCGAGAGGCGTCCGGATACGGATCTCGTTTTCGACCGCGGCGAAGGCCCAGCGCTCCCGCATGGCAACCCGACCGGAGGCCATGGCGTCCCATAGTACCACTGTCGCGCCAGGCGCAAGATCCACATGGATCGATTGGCGAAAGCGAGACCCGGCAAAAGGGATCGTGACCTCGGGCACCCATTCCAGCCGCGCTCCCGGGCCGACTGAAAGACACACCTCTTGCACGGCCGGCTCAGACAGACTTCGATAGACACGATTGGCGGATGGACTCGTCATCAGCACATGCGTGTGAGCATGGAGCTGCGCCTCCACCGACACATGATCCCCACCGACCAATCCACCGGACGGATTCACGAGCCAGGTGTAGGCACACCCGCTGTCGTCGAGATATGAAGGAGGGAAATGGTGCCAGGGACTCGTGCAGGACGAGCGCGTGAGTATCGTGCGTGGGCCCGCTCGCTCGAACTCATAGGACAACCTCCCGCGCCGGCCAACCGTTTCAAGCACAGATGAACTGTCCACCGGAAGGAGCACAGAAGGCCTTTCTCTAACAGGCTGTGGAAAAACTCGGTTTATACACAATACTTCGTTGAAACCTTATAGTGCTGGAACCAGAATAGCTGGAGGATGCTCAAAAAGGCCGTCCAGCAAGGCCGCAGCGAGCGAAGAGGCGAGGCGTACGCTTCGGTACGTTGAGCCTCTGAGGGATGCGAGAACGAAGCTGGCGGACTTTTTCAGCATCCTGCTAATGGCGATGCACGCGTTGCGACAAAAGTTGCTCAACCCACCCGACAACCTGATCCAGCCCCTGCCCTGTCTTGAGATTCGTAAAGAGATACGGCAAGTCACCCCGCATCCGCTTGCTGTCCCGATCCATGACGGACAGATCCGCGCCGACGTGCGGCGCCAAATCGATCTTGTTGATCACCAACAGATCGGATCGCGTAATGCCAGGTCCGCCTTTGCGGGGAATTTTGTCACCGGCTGCCACGTCGATCACGTAGATGACTGTGTCGGCGAGTTCCGGGCTGAAGGTCGCCGCGAGATTGTCCCCTCCGCTTTCGACGAACATGAGTTCGACATCAGGGTGGCGCTTGAGCAAATCGTCCAGCGCTTCCTGATTATGGGACGCATCTTCGCGTATCGCTGTGTGCGGACAGCCACCGGTTTCGACACCCAGAATACGGTCTTGAGGCAGCGCTCCCCGGCGCGTGAGAAACTCGGCATCCTCCTTGGTAAAGATGTCATTGGTGACGACCGCCAAGCTCACCTGATCGCGCAGACGAAGGCAGAGCGCTTCGACAAGCGCGGTCTTTCCAGACCCCACCGGCCCACCGATACCAATCACAGGAATATGACGCGCCCGCGCCGCCGTCACACGCCCATTGCCACAAAGATGTTCATCTTCTCGATGCATAGAAGTACAAGAGCTGATGGCTTATGGCGTATAGCTTATAGCAGAGGCAAGGAAAAGCACCTCATCGTCTTGATGCCCGTGCCATACGCTCCTAGGATCGAAAGAGCCGCGACTCCAACCGGCTGTGCCTCATGGCATAAATGTCCTGGACCGGCGACCAAGACTGAAGCACTCGTTGATGTGCCGCTTTCTGGCTGACCCGCTCAATCACCTCAAGCCAATTTTCCAATAGCCGCTGTCCCTCACGCTGCCCGATCGGCATCAACTTCATTGCCGCCGATACAAACCCAGTGGCTGTTTGATAGAGAAACGCCGCAATCGTGTCTTCCTTCGACCAACCGGCCGCCGCCAGCGTGAGGCCGAGACTCACCGCCATATGCCCAGGACTATGCCCAGCCTCAACCGCGGCCAGAAAATCTTCGAGCAATGGATGTCTGGGATTCTGTTCCGCTGCCAGTCGAATCACCTGGCGTCCCATCTGCCGGCTGGCTGTCCGTGATTCACGGCCCAGCTTCATTGCGTCCAGTTCTCGATCCGCCTTCAATGAATCGTCTAAGAGGCCTGACATAAAAGATTCGTGCGCCAATCCTGCTGCCACTGCCTCGCGTTCCCCTATTCCAGTCGTGAGCGACTCAACCACGAAACGCGACAACTCTTCCGCATTCCGAACCGCACCACCCTGCACCGCCGCTTCCAGTCCCGACGAATAGGCATAGCCGCCCGACGGAAAGAAGCTATCGACGAAGCGAAGACCAGTAAGGAGTGAGATCGTATTCATGTGTGGAACTCACCACCTATTCGCCTGCTTCCAACAAGCTGCTCAAAACGCTGTCCAGCAAAGCCACAGCCGACGAACGCACAGGTGACGTACCCTCTGGGGTACGTTGAGGATGCGTTCAAGGCGAGAACGATGCTGGGCAGCGCTTTGAGCAGCCGTTAGAATAGGAAATACCGTTGCGCCATTGGCAACACCGCCATCGGATCGCATGTCAAGATCTGCCCATCAGCTTTCACGACATAGGTTTCCGGATCCACTTCAATCTGCGGCAGCGCATCGTTCAGCTTCATATCGCGCTTGCCGATGCTGCGGCATTGCCTCACCGCCGACACGCGTTTCTGTAGGCCGAGTGACTTGTGCACCTCGTGGTCCACTGCGGCCTTGGAAAGAAAGGTCAGGCTGGTGGAGAACGGGGCGCGGCCAAAGCTCCCGAACATGGGCCTGGTGAAGACCGGCTGCGGCGTCGGGATCGACGCATTGGGATCTCCCATGGCAGCGGACATGGGAAAGCCACCCTTCAGAACGATCTCGGGCTTCACGCCGAAGAAAGCCGGTTTCCACAACACGAGGTCCGCCAACTTGCCGACTTCGACTGAACCCACTTCGTGCCCGATGCCGTGCGCAATCGCCGGATTGATCGTGTACTTGGCCACATAACGCCGCACCCGAAAATTGTCGTTGGCCCCAGACATCTTCTCTGCGGCGGTCTGCGAGAGATGTCCGCGCTGCACTTTCATCTTGTGCGCCGTCTGCCAGGTGCGGATGATCACTTCACCCACCCGCCCCATCGCCTGCGAGTCCGACGACATGATACTGATCGCCCCCATGTCATGCAAAATATCTTCGGCAGCAATCGTTTCCCGCCGGATGCGCGACTCGGCAAAGGCAATGTCCTCCGGCACACGAGGATTCAGATGGTGACAGACCATGAGCATGTCCAAGTGCTCATCCATGGTATTGACTGTGAAGGGCATTGTGGGATTCGTAGACGACGGCAGGACATTCGGCTCTCCGCAAACCTTGATGATGTCGGGAGCATGCCCGCCCCCAGCCCCCTCTGTGTGGTAGGTGTGAATCGTCCGTCCCTTGAAGGCCTTGATCGTATCTTCGACAAACCCGGCTTCGTTCAACGTGTCGGTATGGATCGCCACCTGCACGTCATATTCTTCCGCCACATCGAGACAGGTCGAAATCGCCGCCGGGGTCGTGCCCCAGTCTTCGTGCAGCTTGAGGCCGATGGCACCGGCCTCGACCTGTTCGCGCAGTCCATCCGGCAATGATGAATTACCCTTCCCCAAAAAACCCAGGTTGATCGGGAATCCTTCCGCCGCTTCCAGCATACGATGGATATTCCATGCACCGGGCGTGCAGGTCGTGGCGTTCGTGCCGGTTGCTGGACCAGTGCCACCACCAAGCAACGTCGTGAGACCGTTTGCCACCGCTTCCGTGATGATCTGCGGGCAGATGAAGTGAATGTGCGTATCGATGCCACCGGCCGTCACGATCTTGCCTTCCGCCGAGAGCACCTCAGTGCAGGCACCGACCTCCATCCCTTTCGTCACACCTTCCATCATGTCAGGATTGCCCGCCTTGCCGATGCCGACGATGCGGCCATCCCGGATACCGATATCCGCCTTCACGATTCCCCACCAGTCGATGATGATCGCATTCGTGATCACGAGGTCGAGCGCGCCCTTCGCGCGGGTGGCAGAGGGCGACTGCCCCATTCCGTCGCGAATGACCTTGCCGCCGCCGAACTTGGCCTCCTCACCCGGCACCGTCAGATCGCGCATGATCTCAATGATGAGATCCGTGTCAGCCAGACGAATGCGATCTCCGGTGGTGGGGCCATACAAATCAGCGTATTGCCGGCGTGGGATCTTCATGTGGCTTTCCCCTTCACAAGAAACCCAAGTTCAACCGCTTTGGCTAACGCCTGTGCCTTCACTTTCGGATCATCCAATCGCCCGTTCGTCAGGCCATTGATCCCATAGGCCACACGATTACCACCGACCGCTACGAGCGTCACGCGCTTGTCCTCGCCAGGCTCGAACCGCACTGCCGTCCCCGCCGGAACTTGCAGCCGAAATCCGTAGGCCTTCTCCCGATCGAACCGCAGCGCGCGATTGGCTTCAAAAAAGTGGCAATGAGATCCGACCTGAATCGGCCGATCACCCGTATTGGCAACGATGAGCTCAACCGTCTGACGGCCCTTGAACGCAACAATGTCGCCTTCACCGAGGATGATTTCGCCAGGAATAATAGCTGCAGGCTGAATCGAAGCCTTCTTGGCATCACGACTCTCGACCTTTCGTTTCATCACTTTCCGAGGGGCTTTGGTTTTCTTTTTCATCGATTCACCTAT
Source organism: Nitrospira sp. (assembly GCA_025360665.1). Lineage (GTDB taxonomy): Bacteria > Nitrospirota > Nitrospiria > Nitrospirales > Nitrospiraceae > Palsa-1315. Next base: position 2,188 of record JANYBU010000168.1, on the reverse strand, counting down.
CGAATCGGTTCATGAACTGTGACGAGTTTCGTCCCGTCCGGGAACGTGCCTTCGACCTGTAACTCCGGAATCATGTCTGCTACGCCGGACATCACATCCTTCTTCTTCAGCAACGTCGCACCGTAGCTCATCAGATCGGACACCGATCGCCCGTCGCGAATCCCTTCCAGGATCGCAGCGGTGATAAACGCAACGGCTTCGGGATGATTCAACTTCAACCCGCGCGCCTTTCGCTCCTTGGCCAAATTCGCCGCGACATAGATCAGAAGCTTCTCTTGTTCTCTCGGGGTCAGATGCATAGTCGAACTCCGTCAATGGCGCGTGAAGCGCGAGACATGCGAGAAAGGCGCGACGTGAACAGAGTGGATTCACTCCTCGTCCCGCCTGTCTCGCGTGGCTATGTTTTTCCACAGCCTGCTAGAACTCAGCCTCGCTCCCTCGACTCAATGGAGGCCCAGAATAGTAACGGGGTGGTTATGGCGACTTCAACTGTGCCCAAGAAGTTACCCCAACCACCCCGTCCTCTCTCCTTCTCTTCTTTCCTACCCTCAAGGCAGAAGGAAAGAGGTTGACAGGCCAAGGGGCGGGAGTGGTCTCGATTGCGCGCGTCCAACGAGGCCCTTCTGAGGGCGCGCGTTGCGCGAGCAGGAGACCACTCCTGCCTCCTGGCCATGATTACACCGTCAAATGCTGTTTCACCATCTCCGCGCTCAACTCATTGCTCTTGCCCGACACCACCACAGCCCCTTTGGCCATCACCACATACTTCTCCGCCAGCCGCGCGGCAAAGTGGAGCCCCTGCTCGACCAACAAAATGCCAAACCGTTTGGAGTTCTTGAACCCGATAATCACGTCTTCGATTTGATCGACGATCGAGGGTTGAATCCCTTCGGTCGGCTCATCGAGCAACAACAGTTTCGGATTCGACAAGATCGCGCGGCCGATCGCCAATTGCTGCTGCTCTCCCCCACTCAACACACCACCCGGCCGTCCCAGAATTTGAGTGAGCTTGGGAAACAGTTGATACACCTCGTCGAACGCATTCTTCTCGACCGTCCCGTTCGGCTTGTCCGACCTCGCCCAGAAGCCGATCTGTAAATTCTCCCGGACCGTCAGATGAGGAAGGATCTCCCGTCCCTGCGGCACGTAGGCTAACCCGCGGCGTGCTCGCCGGTCGGTCGGTTCCTTCGTGACGTCGGCTCCATCAAACATCATCTGTCCTGACCTCGCAGGCAGGAGGCCGGTCAATACCTTCAATGTGGTCGTCTTGCCGACACCGTTCCGGCCCATGAGACAAACGACTTCTCCAGGGTCGATGGTAAACGACACATTCCGGAGGATATGGCTTTCGCCGTAGTAAGCGTTGATGTTCTTCAGCTCAAGCATGGCGTAATTGCAAAAAACTCAAAATCTATTGATCTGTCGATCTGATGAGTTCCTGCCAGTCAACAGATCATCAGATCAACAGATTCTGCACCTTCTTTTCTAGTGCGCGACCTTTTGTCTGCCCAGATAAATCTCTCGTACGCGCTCGTTGGCCTGTACCTGCTCGACCGTGCCTTCGAAAATGACGGTGCCCTCGTGCAGCACCGTTACGACCCGGGCGATCTGTCGGACAAAGTCCATGTCGTGCTCGATGACGACAATTGCATGTTTCTCCGCCAACGATTGGAGCAGTCGGCCCGTCTGTTCGGTTTCTTTATCGGTCATGCCTGCGACCGGCTCGTCGACCAAGAGCAACGACGGGTCCTGCAAAATCACCATGCCGATTTCGAGCCATTGCTTCTGACCGTGCGACAGCGACCCGGCTCTGGTATGCGCATAATCTTTCAGGCTGATCGTTTCGAGGTTCTGCACGATTCTTTCTCGTTCCGCCGCCGTCGATTTTCCTATCAGCGTTGGGAAGACACCTTTGCTGCTCCGTTTCAACGACAAGTCGAGGTTCTCCCACACGGTCAGATTGCCATAGATGGATGGCGCTTGGAACTTTCGCCCAATGCCGAGGGAGACGATTTCATCTTCGCGTTTCCCAATAAGGTTGACACGCTCGCCAAAAAAGACACGGCCGCTGGCCGGTTTGGTCTTCCCGCAAATGACATCGAGCAAGGTCGTCTTCCCGGCTCCGTTCGGCCCGATGACCACGCGGAGCTCCTTGTAGTCGACGATGAAGTTCAGCTTGTTGAGCGCT
>JANYBU010000153.1 GCA_025360665.1 Nitrospira sp. | reverse complement strand
CCGCTCGGATTGCCTCCAGTGCCACCTTGGCCTTGAACGCCCCACTGAAATGCTTGCGCGTACGTGCACGCATGACCTGCTCCTTTGTACAGCAGGCTACCACCTTAAACTACTGTCCGGAAATTGGGGTCCACTATAGGTCTCGATACACGAGTCAAGTATCGAATACGTCAACTCCTTGTGGAGGAAGGACTGGAGCACCATGTAAGAAGCAGAGCCCGCAAGGATCAGGGGCAACGGCGACCGATGGGTCTCTATCCACAAGTGCATCAATGCTAGTGCCGTTGTCGGCAGCCGGCATCCTGTTCGGCGCTGGTCTCATCGCGCTGGTCGGTCTTGGCGCCAGCAGGATGCGACACCATCACGGGCATCATGCGTAGACGTCAAGAAGGTTCCTTTGAACCAGGGCTTGGTATCTCAGCAGGAGGTATCAAGCCCTTTCTTATCTATCTGGTCTGTCTGGTTCATCTGGTTGGTCTGGTTGCTTGACCCAGAGAATCCAAACAACCGAATAAACGAGACAGACCATACAGACGAGATAGACCAGACAGACCAAAGAGCGTCTGAATCCAATTAGATTCTCTGAATAATCAAAATGGATTCAGTTGAGATAGTGCTGGTCATCTCCTACGCCCTCGTGCTTCCCTTCGACATCGTGAATACCTGGTGATTTTGAAGACAATCAAGAAATAATTCTCGAAGCCAGCTGCGCAAGCCTCTGGCACATTGATTGCGATATGCCTCGCCAGAAGGCCATCAGGCGAGAACACCTCGATACCCGTGAAACGTGAGGCTCATCTCGTGGGAAGGCGGCGCTGATAGCTAATGGCATACAGCTTGCGGCTCGGACGAGATACGGTGATCTTCGTGATACGTTTCACCTTTCACGCGTAACGATCTTCGGATATGACCTTTACGATGTTGTTGTGAGTCCGGATTATTCATGAATGCCGTCGCGAGGCGTTCGAGACCGAAGCCCGCCGGGGCTTCTCGCAAGTAAGGCCGACGTAGGTGTACTGGCAGTCCATCGAGGAGGCCGAACGAGAAAAGCTCCGCCGGGCGAGAGGATCGGACGACGGGGCAGGTATTCATGAATAGTCCTGGCTAGGGCGGGACGAGCAGTCGACCATCAGTCATTGGGCTCACGTGTGAGAACTCACTGAAGAGGATTCACGTCTGAGAACCCAATGGCGACTTGAGTCTGGGGCATACCCAGCCAGAACCTCCCGGTTGCCTGCGCGTCAACGCCATGGGAGCCCCGGCTCCGCGAGACCCGGAGCTGCGGCTCCCTCCTTAAGCCGAGCGAGACTGGCGGGACGAGCCAGATGGGCGCGACTCGCGAAGATGAAACTTCCGACCCGTCCCGCTTTTCTCGCAAGTCTCGCGAGTCTCGCGTGACGGTCTGACATGGCAGCAGTCGCGGCGAGGTAGGGATCATGCCCCAAGATATGTCGTCCAGTCCGTATAGGCCAAAAGAGTTATTGCTAAAAATGCCGTACAGGTTTAATAAGGGCTACCAGTTGCATGCACGTAGCCGTTTGTGTGTGCTCTGTGACTGGTTTCTTTCACTGGACTTTCAAAGGAGCCGGCCATGAATGGCACCTCAGGCTTCCAAGAAGTGCGGTCTTCTACCTCCCAATTGCAATCGTCTCGGTTGCTGCATGAGCAACGGCATCAATTCGGAAGAGGTGCCTGGCACCTTCTCCGCACCAAGGAGTTGCTACGGATGGCCACTCAGGTTCGCATGAAGAATCGCCTGCTTCCTTCTTCTTTCGATCGCATCGCTCTCTGTCCAGGCATCAGAGCAATAAGAGAAACGGCTCCTGCCACCGTTTCCTCGTTCTTCTACCGAGGAAACTAAGATGAAAAATGACAAAGACTCCATAGAGACAGGAGACAGGCCATATCCTCCGAAGACAATTCCGAAGTTGTGGGTGTGGGTGGGGTTAATAACTAGCGTTATTGTTATATCCGCGGGCGTCATATGGTGGATAACGCCGCCACCAAGCGATGTCATCAACTTCACGAACGGGCCGACTGATTTGAAGGCGGTGTTGATCGATGGGACTCTGGGTACCGAATTTAAAAACGACATGAAACCCACACTCGCATCGGACATAACCTGAGTCGGCTCACCAGAATCATCAATCAATTGCTCGATTGGTCTCGTCTTGACAGCAAAAAAGACGTGCTCTGCCTCACACCGGTCTGCGTCGAAGCCACGGCCCTCCTGGTCGTCGACAGTTTGCGCACCGTTGCGGCTGAAAAAACGATTGTCATCGAGATCGTGGCTGCGAATGGGCTTCCAGCGGTCCAGGGGGACCGAGATAAACTGGAACAGATTCTTTGGAATCTCATCGGCAATGCGATCAAGTTCACGCCGCCAGGTGGACGCATCACCGTCGATTTCCGGACAACCCCCGAGGGCTTTGTCCAAACCTCTGTCGCCGATACCGGCTGTGGGATTGACCCAGGTCACGTCGAAAAGCTCTTCCATGAGTTCTCGAAAGTGCCGTCTGCCAACCCCACCGCTCAGGGGGCTCAGCTTGGCCTGTTCATTACCAAAAGCCTGGTGACTATGCATCGAGGAACCATCTGGGTGGAGAGTACGCCCGGAGTCGGCACACGCTTTTATTTCACAGTGCCTGTCGCGTCTTCCCAAGGAGACTCACCGCAACCGGCCACGGAGCGGGAGGCGTGACGGGCGAGATCCGAAGTTCGGGGTTCGGGGTTCCAAAAACCTCGAACCTCGAACCGTCTGAGAGGAGTGTATTTTTCTATGTGTATGATCTACAATTTCACGAGTAGTCCCCCTTCTCCAGAAACACCATGCGCGCCAAAATTTTAATCGTCGACGACGACCGCGATATTCTTCTCGGACTTGAGAATCGTATCACCTGGATGGGGCACGAGCCTGTCACAGCCGGCAACGGTAAGGATGCGCTGCGTCTGATTGAACAAGGAGACGTTGATCTCGTGCTGCTGGATTTGGAACTACCGGTTCTGTCCGGTCTGGAGGTCCTGGAACGGGTGAGAGGCGCCTCGCACAGCGAGCGGCGCACCGAAGAGGACACCAGCGCAACCTACACCACGCCGCTCATCGTCATCCTGACCGCATTCGGCACAGTCGAGCGCGCCGTTCATGCCATGCAACTTGGCGCATTTGATTTTCTGACGAAACCGTTCAGCGCCGACCACCTGACCGTCGTGGTCAAAAAAGCGCTGGCCACCGTAGCGCTACACCGTCAGGTCGACGTCCTCCGACAAGAAGTCGACGATCGGTACGATCACCTTGTGGGGACCAACGCCAAGATGGCCACGCAACTCACGATCGCCAAACAAGCGGCGTCATCCGACGTGACCCTCCTCCTGCTTGGTGAAACCGGTACGGGGAAAGAAGTCGTGGCTCGCGCCATTCATCGTTGGAGCCCACGCCGCTCGAAACCCTTTGTCGCGATCAACTCTGCGGCACTGCCGGAACACCTGCTCGAGAACGAGCTGTTCGGCCATGAAAAAGGCGCCTTCACCGGGGCGGTCAAACGGGAACCGGGCAAGATCGAGGTGGCAGAAGGCGGCACGGTATTTCTTGATGAAATCGGAGATATGCCCCTCCCCTTACAAAGCCGCCTCCTGCGGGTCCTTCAGGATCAGACCTTCTATCGTGTGGGCGGAACCCAGCCGGTTCGCACCAATGTGCGTTTCATCGCGGCCACCAACAAAGACATACGGCGCGCGATCCAACAGGGGACGTTTCGTGAGGATTTATACTACCGGCTCGCGGTGATCACCGTGACGCTCCCACCCCTGCGTGAACGGATGGACGATATCCCTGCACTCGCCCTGCATTTTCTCAACCGCGCAGTCAGAATGGGAATTCATCGCACCTGCGCACTGAGTGATCGCGCACTACAGGCGTTGCAACAGTATCAGTGGCCGGGCAACATTCGCGAACTGGAAAATGTACTGGCTCGTGCGCTCATCTTGTGTCCCGAGGACACCCTTGAGCCCGCGTACCTGCATCTTGAAAATTCACTTTCTCCCTCGGCGACCGAAGCCGAGACCGGATCTCCTCTCCGTCACTACCATGAAAGCATGGATGCCTACAGTCGGAAGTTCATCGAAGAATCGTTGCGTAGAAATGGATGGAACCAAACCAGAGCAGCCGAAGAGCTCGGCCTTCAACGGACCTACCTCACGAAACTGCTCCGTCAGAAAGACATCCCTGGCAGACCGTCCAAAGATTCCTCTTCATCTTCCGAAGAAGATTCACACTGAATCTAGCCCGCATAGCGCGAGATGGGCGCGACAGGCGGGACTTGCGAGAGACACGAGACGGGCGGGATCGGAGGTTCGACATTCGAGGTTCGAAGTTCCAAAAATCTCGAACTTCGGATCTCGAACCCTCGCTCGTCTCGCCTTTCCCGCCAGTCGTGCGTGTCTCGTCAAACAGATCGATTATTTTTCCGAGCGGTAGCGCATGCGGGTGCCGTGAAGAAGGGACAGTTCAATTTCACTGGCGGTCAGTTCAGCCGGAAAGTAGGCACCTGAAATTTTCGCGGCATTGATACTGGCGCCTTCAAGCCTGGCTTTTCGAAAATCGACGCTGCGCAGATCCGACTGGCGGAAGTAGCTGTCGCTCAAGTCCAACCCATCGGCATCCAGCCCTCGTAGATCGAGACCCCGCAGATCGCACCCCCGTAAGTCGACCTTATCTCCTGACGCCTTTTTCGCGTTGAACTCGGTGATGCAGCCTTCGCGCAGCAAGAGATACATCGCGTCGCTGGGAATCCGCAGTTTGGAGCGGGCGGGATTTGTGGCGTCCATGGGACCTCCGTCTAGTTTATTTTGTTTATCTGGTTCATCTGGTCTATCTGGTTTGTTTAGTTGATCGAGTTGGTCTGGTTCAACCAAACAAACAAGACAAACCAAATAAACCAAAT
>JANYBU010000120.1 GCA_025360665.1 Nitrospira sp. | reverse complement strand
TCCCACAACGATTTGAAACGGAGCTCCCATCAGGTCCGCATCGTTGAACTTTACGCCCGCGCGCTCATCTCGATCGTCCCAGAGCACTTCAAACCCTGCCACCTGCAGTTCGTCGTAGAGCTGCGCGGTGATCGTGGCGGTGTGTGCTGATTGGGTGAGCGGAAGGAGATGCACATGGAACGGCGCGATTGGGAAAGGCCAGATAATGCCTTTTGCGTCGTGATTCTGTTCGATCGCCGAGGCGGCAGTGCGTCCAACGCCGATGCCGTAGCATCCCATGACGGCGAAGCACTCTTTGCCATGAAGATCCAGGAAGGAGGCCTTCATGGCTTCACTGTATTTAGTGCCGAGCATAAAGACATGTCCGACTTCGATGCCTTTCGTCGCCTTCAATGTCCCGTCATTTCTCGGTGACGGATCTCCTGCGCAGGCGCTGCGGAGATCGGCAAACTGCTCGACCTGAAAATCACGACCCCAATTTGCATCGACATAGTGCGTATCGCTCTGATTGCCGCCGACGACCACGTTGCGCAAGGCTTTGACAGCGTAGTCGGCAATAATCCGAACGTGTTTCAGCCCAACGGGACCGGCAAACCCTACCGGTGCGCCAGTGACTTGCTCGACGACGGTCGGTGTTGCGAGTTCAAGATCAGTCGCTCGCAGGAGTCGTTGAATCTTGACCTCATTCACCTCATGGTCTCCCCGTATCAACACGGCGACCGTCTCCTTTCCTGTCGAATAGAGGAGCGTTTTCACGAGATGCGTATGGGAGACGCCCAAGAATCTCGTGACCTCTTCGACTGTCCGGCAGCGAGGCGTCTGCACGGCGCGCAGGGGGCGCGGGGTTTCGGTGTCCACATTAGTGGGAGGTAGCACTTCGGCTTGTTCGACGTTGGCAGCATAGGTGCCGGCATCGCTGTAAAGGATGGTGTTCTCACCCGTTTCGGCGAGCACCATGAACTCGTGAGATGAGCTGCCGCCGATCAGGCCGGTGTCGGCTTCCACGGCACGGAAGGTGAGGCCGCAGCGCGTGAAGATACGATGGTAGGCATCGTACATCTTCTGATAGCTGAGCCTGGCGCTCGTTTCGTCCTGATCGAAGCTGTAGGCGTCCTTCATGATGAACTCGCGTCCCCGCATGAGTCCGAAGCGGGGGCGGATTTCATCTCGAAACTTTGTTTGGATCTGATAGAAGTTCAGCGGCATCTGCCGATAGGAGCGGACCTCGCGTCTGAAGAGGTCGGTGATCACTTCCTCATGGGTCGGTCCCAAGCAGAACTCGCGCTCGTGGCGATCCTTGAAGCGAATCAATTCCTTGCCGTAGAAATTCCATCGGCCGGTTTCTCGCCACAACTCTGCGGGAGAGGCAATGGGCATAAGGAGTTCTTGGGCTCCAGCCCGGTTCATCTCCTCACGAATGATCTGTTCGACCTTTCGAATGACCCGAAGGCCGAGCGGGAGATAGGTGTAGATGCCGGCCGCCACCTTGCGAATCAGACCGGCTCGGAGCATGAGCTTATGGCTGACGGTTTCCGCTTCGCCCGGGTCTTCTCGCAATGTGGGGATTAAGACTTGGGAGGTCCGCATGGGCTATGACTGCAGCAATCTAACGGAGGAGAGTCTCTTCGGATGCTCAAACACGTCATCCAACGAGGCCGCAGGCGAGAGAAAACCGAAGGCGTAACAGTCCTCACCCGCCCTCCCTGAACTGCCTGGCAGCTCTTCCCCTGAGTGGTACGCTGAGGATTGTGACGAGCCGAGAACGAGGTCAGGGGTTTGTTTCAGCATTCTGCTAACGAGAGAAAATTCGTTCAAGGTCATTCCAAAACGCAAAGATCATGACGCCCACTAATAACACGAGCCCGGCCTGTTGCGCGACTTCTCTCTGGCGTTCACCGAGGGGTTTCCGGAGAATGCCCTCAATCAGGAAAAACAACAGATGGCCGCCGTCGAGAATGGGAATAGGGAGCAAGTTGAGGACGCCCAGATTGATGCTCAGGATGGCGATGAGAAAGATGACACTTGAGGCTCCCTGCTCGGCGGCTTCTCCGGAAATCTTGGCGATTGTCAGCGGGCCGCCGATATTCTTGCTGGAGATGTCCCCCACGACCATCTTGTAGAGGCCGATTGCGGTTAGCTCGGTCCAGCCCCACGTGGCTCCTAAGCCGTCATAGAGCGACAGCAGCGGGGTGCTGGAACGCATGATCGAACGGCCGGGTCCTGAAATGCCGATCTTGCCGACTTCGACCGACTGGCCGTTGACCATCGCCTTTTCAGCAGAAGGCGTCACGGTCAGCGAAACTCGATGTCCCTCCCGCAAGACCTCGACCTTCAGTGGGAGGTTGGGGCTTTCTTTCACGATACCGGTCATCTGGGACCACGTATGGATCGTCTGGCCCTCGATGTTGACCACATGGTCGCCGGCTTGAAGTCCGGCTTTCGCTGCAGGAGAACTTTGCATGACTGAAGTGACGAGGGGCGGTGTTTCCTCGACGCCCAGGTAATATCCAGACTCTTGTGCAGAGGCATGTGGTCCGGGGGCGGCGGTGGGCGTGACCGTCAGCGTTTTGACCTGTTCGCCTCGTTTGATCTCGATCGTTAGCGCCTGGCCGTTGCTCTTTGCCACGGCATCGAATAACTCAGTCCTGGTTGAAATGTCGCGCCCGTTAACTCGGCTAACACGATCTCCGATCTGGATGCCCGCGGTATCGGC
>JANYBU010000067.1 GCA_025360665.1 Nitrospira sp. | reverse complement strand
CACCTTCTTATTCACTTCAGCCTGCGTCGGATAGGGATGGATCGTCCCGGCAATCGTCTTGGCGCCACCGCCGGCTTTCATCGCAACTGAGAACTCGCCGATCATGTCGCCGGCGTGGGCCGCCACAATCGTCGCTCCCAGAATCTTGTCGGACCCTTTCTGGATATGCACTCGCGCAAACCCTTCGTCTTTGCCGTCCAAGATCGCACGATCCACTTCATCGAGCTTGAACGTATAGGTTTCTACTTCCAGACCCTTGGCCTTCGCATCCGCCTCGTACATTCCCACATGGGCAATCTCCGGTTCGGTAAAGGTGCACCAGGGCATGATGAGGGAGTCCATGGTGGCGTAGCCAAAACCCAACGGATGAGGAAACAGCGCGTTCTGAATCACGATCTGCGCCATCGCATCAGCGGCATGGGTAAACTTGTACTTGGAGCAAATGTCGCCCGCCGCAAAGATCCTGGGATTCGTCGTCTGCAGCCGTTCGTTTACCTTGATCCCGTTCTTGTCGCACTCGACTGCGACCGCTTCCAACCCGATTCCCTCGACATTCGGGGTACGTCCGACGCCGACAAGAATCTCATCGACCGTCACATCGTACTGCTCGCCATGTGAATCGACTGTGAGCCGCTTGCCACTATCCGTCCTACTGACTTTGAGATCCTTCCCGCAACAGAGCAGCTTCACCCCGTCGCGCAGCATCTGCTGCTCAACGATCTCAGCCGCGTCGCGATCTTCGTTCGGCAAAATGCCGTGCTGCGCTTCAATCAGATACACCTGGCTCCCGAAACGGGCAAACGACTGCGCGAGTTCGCAGCCGATGGGACCGGCGCCAATCACCCCGATACGTGGCGGCAGTTCCGTGAGCGAGAACACCGTTTCATTGGTAAGATACCCTGCCTCCTTCAAGCCTGGCGTCAAAGGCGCCGATGCTCGCGCGCCGGTACAGATCGCGGCTTTTGCAAAGTTCAGAGTCCGATTGCCGGAGGGTCCTTCGACTTGGATGCTATCGGCTCCGATGAAGCGCCCGCTGCCAATGTAGACATCCACGCCCAGCTGGGTATACCGATGGACCGAATCGTTGTGGCTGATTCGCGCGCGCAGCTTCCGCATCCGGGCCATGACGGCACCGAAGTCGTACTTCACGCCGGGAGGAATATGCAGGCCGAACTCCTCGGCATTCCGCAAGTCGGCCCAAGCCCGCGCGGCCCGGATGACACCTTTCGACGGCACACAGCCGACATTCAAGCAGTCGCCGCCCATCAAGTGCCGCTCGATCAATGCCACCTTTGCCCCGAGGCCTGCCGCAACGACCGCCGTGATAAGCCCCGCCGTCCCTGCCCCGATTACCACGATATTGTAGCGGCTGGTCGGCTCCGGATTCACCCAATTGGAAGGATGGACGTTGTCGACGAGCATCCGATTGTACTCGTCATTCGGGAGCACCAGACTCTCTTCATGGTGACTCATCACAACGATCCTCTCTGACGGCTGTGTAACCATCGCGTCACTCTCACTTTTCTTCTACGCCTCAGTTTCACGGGGTTTGCGGTCATGCAGGCTCGCTCGCGAACTTCTTGTAGAGGATGGGTACCATCGCCAGCAGGCCGAGCAACGTGAAGGCCAACAACACATTCGGTGAGGCAATCTCTTGCAACGAATTGATCGAACCGAGCTGCCGTCCGGCATACGCAAAAACGAAACTTCCCGGAATGATTCCAATGGCGGTCGCAGTCACATAGGTACCAAGACTCACACGCGTGAGACCCGAGACCATGTTGACGAGAAAGAACGGAAAGAGGGGGATCAAGCGCAAGGTCATCAAGTAATTGAAGGCGTTCTTCGAGAATCCCGCTTGGATCGATCCGAGTCTGCTGCCGAATCTCTGCTCCACCCAATCACGGAGTAGATACCGTGCCGCCAGAAAGGCCAGCGTCGCGCCGGTCGTCGCGCCAATATTGACGAAGAGGGTCCCAAAGACGCTCCCGAAGAGAAACCCGCCGGCAAGAGTCAGGATCACCGCGCCTGGGAGCGACAGGCCCGTGACCGCAATATAGGCCAAGATAAACAATCCGACCGCAGTCGCATAGTTCGCCTCCGTAAAGGCCAGCAAGTGATCGCGATTCTCTTTCAAGGCATTCAGCGAGAGAACCCGCCCGAGATCGAAATAGAAAAACGCGCCGATCGCCACGGCGATGGCAACCCCGATCATGATCTTGCCGGTGCTCGACCCGCCGGCAGGAATAGTAGTTGGCATGGGATTCGTCATGGTTGTGTGTCCGGATATCATGGGGACTCCTCTCCTGACTGTCAATGCAGGGTGCTACAAGTATTGTGGCCGACCCATCCGCTTTCTTACATAGGCCACGACCGAGCAAGAATGCGAGGCATCCACCACAGCGAGTGGCATTCACAGGACATACGGCCATGATGGGGAGATGGATGTGCGGAAATGCCAATGGTTACTCTGATGACCATTCTGGCAAAGGATACTGATGAAGCCTGAATGAGAGGGGACGTGGACCGCTATTGCTGGGGCATCCGCACGACTGTGGCGGCTCCGCTCAACGCCTCACCGGCTAGGCCCCACCCTACCGACTGAGAGAGACATCTCCCCTCAACAGCATGGTCCCTTTCAGAAGGCAGTCGGCGGGAAGGACAGGTAGCCCGATGGGATTCGGCAACATCGCGGGTTGGGGGGGCTTCCGGACCGGCGCACCCGAAACCGATCAAGAGCATGATAAGTAGACCAGCGCGCATAGAATCCTGTGCAGAATAATAACGACTACCCTTCTTGTCGGTCGATTCAGGGGGATCTGTAGGGGGATTTCGCTGAGAGAGGGATTATTCTTCTTTGCCGAATACCCCGCAGCTTCCGGCCTTCGTAGCCGAAGGGCTACTTTGGCGGAGTAGGCTGCTGCAGGGAGCTTCATTCCCACTGATGGTTGCTTACATCACGATCCATGTCGAGTCTGCCGAAAGCACGCTCGAACGGATCGATCATTCCGTCATGGTTCTTGTCGAGTTCTTGAAAGTGGTCGTGCAGGATCTCGCCCGCCTGGGGGTTGGGCGCTCGACCTGCTCGGCGATCCCGGCTGGGGTCGTAGCGTTGAGGCTGCTCGAGTATTCCATAATACGAGAGGTCCGGCTTCGGCTGGACGATGGCCGGCGGATGCCATTTCTTCCCCACCTTCTTATGGCGGCGGATCTTCCGGGAAGCCCGATCGGAAGGTATTTGCCCCTGCGACGCTGCAGCCACGGTCTTACTCGATTCAGTCCTAGCCGGCTGCTTGGCACCTCCTTTTGGCAGCTTGGCAGGAACCTGCCGATCTGGCGCGAGCGGCTGAACCACCGGCGCCTTGGCATCCTTCTTCAACTTGGCGGGAGCGGCCAGCACGAGTGGAGCCAACTCGCCGAAACTACCCAGGGTCACGAGGACACCTGCCAGGAGAAGCCCGCATATGTATGAACGTAACGCCATCACTCCCTCGGCTGACTATGTCTAGCGGGCTGCGAAAAAACTATTGTGGCATACAGGAAGCCCAATGGCCCACAGGTCATGTCCAACAGATAAATATCCCGCAGGATGCTCAAAAAGGCCGTCCAGCAAGGCCGTAGCGAGCGAAGAGGCGAGGCGTACGCTTCGGTACGTTGAACCTCTGAGCGTGGCGAGAACGCCGCTGGCGGATTTTCTCAGCATCCTGCTAGAGCTTTCAAGTGTACCAGGCCCTATGATGCCCTATAGACCTCTGATTCTCGAAGGGAATTCCTACTCCTGCCAGACGACCTCCTCATGGCAGACCCACTATCTAGTTGTCAGGAAGGTCCTGGCTACCGTAGTCTGTGATGAGGAGGCCACGATGGACGAACCCAACCGACTGACCAAGACGAAGGAGCAGTGGGCCAAGGCGCGCCGTGGAGGTGAAGAACGGGAAGTGTTTTACGAAGGAGACGCTCGCCTCCCACCGGGACAACATCTCGTCGAAACCTGGCCTGTGCTCGACCTCGGCCAAAAGCCTGACATTCCACTCTCGGAATGGACACTCACCATCGGGGGATTTGTGGCTAATCCCATCACCTGGACCTGGGAAGAGTTTCTCGCCCAGCCCCAGTTCAAGAATGTCTCAGACTTCCACTGCGTGACGAGCTGGAGCCGGTTCGACAACGAGTGGGAAGGGGTCAGTTTCAAACACATTCTATCCGTGGTGAAGCCGCTGTCTTCGGCAAAGTTCGTCCTCTTTAAATCATTCGACGACTATACGACCAATTTACCGCTGGATGCCTGCGACGATCAGGACGTGCTGCTAACCTACAAATGGAATGGCAGACCCCTCACGAAAGAACACGGGGGGCCGGTGCGAGTCATCGTACCAAAGCGCTATGCCTGGAAAGGCGCCAAGTGGGTGAAGGAAATTACATTTTTTGATAAGGATGAAAAGGGGTTCTGGGAAGTGCGGGGCTACTCGAACAGCGCGTTCCCCTGGGAAAACGATCGATATGGGTGAGACCGTCTAACCGACCTGCACCTTTCGCATGGTGGTCGGCGATCAGCCTCCGGATACAGCATCTTTAGGCCGTTGCCACCATCGCCTCCCTGTGATTTAATCCATACGACTTTGCCTAATCGTCCACAAAACCGCCAGCAAGGCTGATCTACTCCCACTGGAATCATCACGAGACAGACCGCTTGTCATTCCCCTTCCATTAACGAGAATCGTAACACAAAGATTCATGCACTCGTTCGGCCAACGTGTATCAATCATATTACTCTGTGTCGCATTGTGCGTCGGGGTATCCGGCAGTGCCGCAGCCACGCCTTCATCACGTTCAAGCGACACCAACATCCGGCAAATTGACGATCTCTCCGCGCTCTGGAGTTTCTACAAGCAGACCTACATCCAGAATGGTCGGGTCGTCAGCCTGGACGAAAACGGCATCACGACGTCGGAGGGGCAAGGCTACGCCATGCTCCGCGCCGTATGGTCGAACGATCGTGCGACGTTCAACACCATCTGGGCTTGGACCAAGCAACACCTCCAAGTCCGCGACGACAAGCTGTTCGCCTGGAAGTGGAAAGGGGCCGTGCTCGATAGGAACTCGGCGACGGACGCCGATACCGACATTGCGCTCGCCCTCATCCTGGCCGCTCGACGATTCGACCACCCGGCGTTCGAACAGGAATCGCTGGCCATCATCAATTCAATCTGGAACCAGGAAATGGTCCACATCGGCTCCCATGCCTATGTGACCGCCGGCAATTGGGCGCGCGACGAAGACTATCCGACGATCCACGTCGCTTACCTGGCCCCCTATGCCTACGAGATCTTCGCCTCTGTTGATACTGACCATCCATGGGCCCATGCGATCGCATCCAGCTATGCCATTTTACACTGGCTCTATGATGAAGAAGCCCTGCCCATCCCTCCGGAACTCATCTATCTGGACAGACACAGAGACCGATTGATCCTTCAGCATCCCGTTACCGGGGCCTCGTCCTCGTTCAGCTATGATGCCTTCCCGATCTTTTGGCGAGTGGCGCTCGATGCCGCATGGTTCGGACGATCTGAGGGTCCCTTGCGGCAAAAGATGCTGGGATTCTTCCAGCACGAATGGAAGGCCCAGGGCAAATTTGTCGATCGCTATTCCCTCAAGGGATTGCCCCTGTCGTCGAGTGAAGGCCTTCCGCTCTACGCCACCGTTCATGCCCTGGCCTTCCAGGAACAGCAAGACCTCGCCCGCCTGCTGAGCGAAAAAAAACTCGCCCCTCTCGAAGCCGGCGCACTCGCGGGGAAACGACTCCCCTACTACTTGCAGAACTGGCTGTGGTTCGGACAGGCCGTCACCCTGTCGCAAGCCCGCCACTACGACGAGTTCTTGGGATTCTTGCGACCGTTCGACGTGGTTGGGTTCTCGGCGCACTTCCCCTGGGAACTCTTTGCCGTCACCGTCATGCTCTACCTGATCGCCCGGTGGCATCCGGTTCTGAAATTCGCATTTCTGCTCTGCGGATTCAGCCTCTGTCTCAACTATCTCCACTGGCGGCTCTTCCACACGTTGAACTTCCTGGAAACCGGCGGCCTGTTTATCAGTGTGGCCCTGTGGGCGGCCGAACTCTATGCCTTCTCCACTGTCGTGCTGCTGTTCATCCAAGTAGGGGTAGGCTGGAGACGCCATCCTGTCCGTCCCCCTGAGCCACAGCAAGGCTTCGCTCCCTCGGTCGACGTTTTCATTCCGATCTATTCCGAATCCTGCGAGATTCTGAAAAAGACCCTGATCGGAGCCTCCGCGATGGAACACGCTCACAAACGGATTTTCGTGTTGGATGACAGCCATCGAGAAGAGGTTTGCCGGCTGGCTGAACAGTTTGGGGCGACCTACATCAAGGGCCCTCGTCAACATGCGAAAGCTGGCAACCTGAACTACGCCTTGACGCAAACCAATGGCGAGCTGATCGTGGTGTTTGACACGGACCATATTCCGGTGACGACATTTCTGACGGAGACCGTCCCATTTTTTGCAGACCCCAAAATGGGCTTTGTCCAAACTCCTCACCACTTCTACAACCAGGATATCTTTCAACGGGCCCTCGGCGCCGGCCCTCGCATTCCG
>JANYBU010000061.1 GCA_025360665.1 Nitrospira sp. | reverse complement strand
ATGTTATCGATTCATCGACTGCAGGAATTCCTGATTGGTCTTGGTGCCATGCAGCTTGTCCATCAGAAACTCCATGGCTTCCATCGTCCCAAGCGGACTCAACACCTTGCGCAAAATCCACATCTTGTTGAGACGATCCTTATCCACCAACAATTCTTCTTTTCTCGTCCCAGACTGGCTGATATCGATGGCCGGGAAGAGCCGCTTGTCGGCCAGACGGCGATCGAGATGGACTTCCATGTTGCCGGTCCCTTTGAACTCTTCAAAAATAACATCATCCATCCGGCTACCGGTATCAACAAGAGCGGTCGCCATGATGGTGAGACTACCGCCGTTTTCGATGTTGCGGGCCGCCCCAAAGAACCGCTTCGGCCGTTGGAGTGCGTTCGAGTCCAATCCTCCCGACAACACCTTGCCGCTTGGCGGCGCGATTGTATTGTAGGCACGCGCCAGGCGGGTAATGCTGTCCAGCAGCACCACGACATCTTTTTTATGTTCGACCAGCCGCTTCGCCTTTTCAAGGACCATTTCAGCCACTTGAGCATGGCGCTGGGCCGGCTCATCGAAGGTGGAGCTGATAACTTCAGCCTTCACTTGCCGCTGCCAGTCAGTGACTTCTTCCGGCCGCTCGTCGATGAGCAGCACGATCAAGGTCACTTCCTTGTGGTTTTTAAGAATGGCCCGAGCGATGGCCTGCAGCAACATCGTTTTCCCGGTTCGGGGAGCCGCGACGATCAACCCTCGCTGGCCTTTGCCGATCGGGGTCGTGAGATCCATCACGCGGGTACAATATTCTTCACGGTCGAACTCGAGGACCAGACGCTCTTCTGGATAGAGTGGCGTCAGGTTGTCGAAGAGGATCTTGTCGCGAGACACTTCAGGATCTTCGTAATTGACCTTCTCGACCTTGAGCAACGCAAAATAGCGTTCGCTCTCCTTCGGCGGCCGGATCTGCCCGGAGACAATGTCGCCGGTGCGGAGATTGAAACGCCGAATTTGAGAGGGGGAGATATAAATGTCGTCGGGACCGGGGAGATAGTTCGAATCGGGAGCGCGCAGAAATCCGAACCCATCAGGGAGCGTTTCGAGCACGCCTTCGCCGAAAACCACGCCGTTATTCGCGGTCTGCGCCTGCAGAATTGCAAAGATCAATTCCTGCTTCCGCAGATTGGGTGCGCCATCGATCTTCAGATCGCGCGCCACCTCATTGAGATCAGCGATAGACTTCTGCTTCAGCTCCGCGAGATGCATAACCTCCCCCTTCGTTTGTGTCATGAGTATCCTCTCAAACCCCCGGCTGCATCTTCATCAGCAGCACTGGCACATGGTGAACCATGGGAAATTGTCCACGGACTGAATGGTATTGATAATGCGTTTGGCGAATATGTCGTGTGTATCAGCTAAAGAGGGTGATCCGTGAAGGACTTACCTGTTACGCCCGCCGCTATGAGGATACGACTCTGTCTCATGACTGCGGATATTGTTGCAAGCCGGAACTCATGCCGAGCTGACTCGCCTTACTTATTTTATGTCCCTGAGCAATGGTGGCTTGTGTCGAGATGCGCCCCGGAAGTCTTGTGTGTGGAGATAGCCTTGAGTCGAGCTGAGATATTGTTCGAATAATAACGCGAGCGGCGTCCCTTGTCAACATGGATATCTCTTTCCCGTGCGACATCCCCTTTCTCTCGGTCAATCCAGCCGGACCTGCCTCTTCCTGACGGCACAATTACTCCGCGCCTGCGGTTGCAGCGCAAAAGAGTGGTGTGCTAAATGATAGACTTCGCGGGAGCAGACCATTGGCGCACAACGACGAACACGAACAGCACGAACGAATATTTACATTGTTCGAGGCTAACCACCTCATCCCCCAGCTCAATTCAAAATTGACATCGATTCAGCAAGCCAAGGCCGTCCTGGCCCGCACGAAAGAAGATATCAAGAAAGCCAGCGCACGGGCTGAGTATGGCGGTGGCAGTACCGTTGGGCACCTGTATATCTCGGGTCTTCAACAACTCAGTACGAATCTTCAAGCGATTCAGGAACTCGGCATCCTGGTGAAGGACCTGGATCTCGGCCTCTGTGACTTTCCCCATCTTCGTGACGGACGAGTGGTCTATCTCTGCTGGAAGCTCGGAGAACAAGAAGTTCGCTGGTGGCATGAAACAACCACCGGCTATAAAGATCGCTGCCGGCTAGAGGACCTAGCCTGACGTCAGAATCCTATTCCTCAGCGCCTCGAGGGAGTTATGAAATTCGTCATTCTCGGATTCGACGGTTCCGATGGAGAGGCCAAGCGGAAAATCTATCGCCCGGCGCATCTCGCCAAGATGGAACCCCTCAATGCACAAGGCCGGGTCGTGCTGGCCGGCCCACTCACGGATAAGACCGGGAGCCTGATCGTCATCGAGGTGGACTCGCTGGAAGACGCGCAACGGTTTGCTCGCGAAGACCCCTATACCGTCCACGGTGTATTTGAACGGGTCGAAGTCCACCCATTCATTCAAGTCTTTCCGAAAGAACGGTAGCCGAAGGCCTGTCGCTCTACTCCTTCAGCCCTTGCTCCATTTACTCCGCTTTGGTTGCATTGCTCCCTCACCCATCGGGCGGTATAGTCATCCGAATGGAACTGTACCGGCGATTGTTCTATCTCTCCGTTTTCGCGCTCCTTCTATGGGGAACCCCTGCGTTCAGCGCCTCCACGAAAACCGTCATCGCTGACGGCCAATATGTCATGGCCGATGGCGACACCTTAGCCGCGCAGAGGGAAAAGTCCTCCAACGAGCCCAACGCAAAGCAGTGGAAAAAGCGGGCGTCTATCTCGAGTCTACATTTCACGATGTGGAAAAAGAATCTGGTGAGAGAAACACGCAAACCAGTTGGCTGGAAATCAGAACGATTGCCGCCGCTGTCACGGAAACGAAAATCCTCGAATCCAAGCGCTCCTTTGAGCTGGATCGTCCCGTCTTCTTCGTACGTATTCGTGCCACGGTCAACGTAAGCAGTCTGGCTGAGGCGATACACCGACTTCAATCCGACCAACAACTTGCGCAACACTTTCGCCAGCTCCAGCAGGAATATCACCAATTGCGCTCGCAACTGCAAGAGCTTCAACAGCAACCGATCAGCGTCCGAATGCTGGTCATTGAGCCGAACGGGAAGTCCGCCTCACACCAACGAGCACGCGCGATGCTTGAAACCGCTCTCCACACATCAAATCTGCGGGACAAGATCCAGTTCAGCACCGACGCCGCCACCCCCGAAGATCGCTACGTCGATCCACTGATAGTGCGAGGCCAAATCTATCTCCAACTGGTCTCACTGGCCTTTTCCCAACAAGCTTAAATCTCGGACTATACGAACTATCTGGGCAAAGCCGGAAAAGACTTCGATCGCGCCGTCACACTCGACGCCAAGAGTGTATGGGCATGGGTTGGGAGAAGGGGATGTACTAACGTGGCTGAAACAATTAGATAAGGCCGCCGCTGCTTACGAGCAAGTCCTTGAGCTCGATCCGTTTGCCGATATCGCTCGCCAGCACCTCATCGGCGTATACACGACGCAAGCCCGCCGTCAGGCGGACAGCAAATCTTGGCATCATGCGTTGGCCACGCTGAAGAAACTCCTCAACACCCAAACGCCTGAAAGTTGGATCCTCTATCAATTGGATCCTCTATCAAAAGGAGGCATATGCACTGCGGAGCGAAATCTATCTCGAGCTGAATCAGCCGGAACTGGCGATTGAAGATCTGTCCACTATTCAGGTCGACCCCGTCAATGCTGCCGCCCTGGTGACCAGAGCAAAACTTTATCGAGACCGTCTCCAGGGTCGGCTCGCCAAGGATGACCTTGAGCGAGCCTGCGTCCTCGGATCCATTCCAGCCTGTGAACAATTGCCATAATGCCGCACAACATATTGACTTCGTGTTAATAATTCATGCGCAAGTGAGCCCGCCCATTGCTGCCTGAGGCTTGCCAATTGGTTTGACAGACAGGAAGGGCCGACCCTATAATTCAATGCGTGTTCCGATACGTAGGTGCTATCGGCTATCTATAGGCGGAGCCCACATCTTAGGACAAAAGGCCTAAGCCTCCCTCGTTCGATAGCCCAAAATTTCTCAACGGTGGGCCTTCTGCGAGGTTGCAGGGAGCACGGAAAAAGCTTAGAGTGGTGATGGCCGAGATCATCGAAAAATATAGGTTTCTCATTCTTTAACCCCTTGCCGGAGAGTAATCTGTAATGGCTCAGTATCGTGTCCTTCCAGGCCCAGAACATTTCCTTCCTCCATCGGCTGCCAGCATGGGCATTTATTTGCCGAACCCTGGGGAAGCTCACATCAACGGTGTCATCGTCCCAGAGGAAAAGGCATACGAGGAAGCGGCGAAACAATTCCTCATGGCCAAAGTGCCGACCCTCTTCCCTGGCCCCTTAGTCCTGTGGGCGTGGAACGAGCAGGCGGCCAAGAAGGCCACGGCCATCCGCCACTTGTACAACACGCTCAAGGAATGCGTGCAACCCGGGCAAACGCCCATGCTGATCCCGATGCCGGACTACCGCCCCAAATACCCCAAAATCAATCCTGAAGTCGAGATCAATCCCAATCACCCGAATCTGACCATCTGGCACAATAAAATCGATTGCTGCATGTTCATCGGGGTCCACTGCCATCAAGCGAATTTGTCGCTCAAAATCATTCGGGGTGGCACGTCCTGCTACACGATTGCTATGTGCGCTCAAGCCGGCCATGAAGATGCGATGCTATCGTTCCGCGACGCATCGGTTGAAAAAATCATGAAACTGACCGAGTGGGTGAGAAAATTGAAAGGGACAGTCCAACCACGGCTGACGTCAGCCAAGAGCGGAGCCTCAAACTAAGCTAAACTATTTGAGGTTCTGGAGACAGTGAAAGGAGCATGATCCATGGCAGACACACACTCAGTCATCGGCACAAAAAACAAAAAAGGGCAGACCTTTACCGACACCTGGAAGATGATGAACGAAGCGCCGCGCACGCCGTCATTCTATACGGGCAGCGAGGTCATCAAGGAAGCGCTCAGGCGGGCCAGCTGTGACGTGATGATCGCGTACCCGATTACACCGCAGAGCGAAGCGGCCGCCTTGATCGGCGAGCTCTTTGCCGAGGGTTACATCGGCGACTACTTTCGCGGCGAGAGCGAATTCGCCGTCATGTCGCAATGCGCGGGAGCAGCCTTCGGTGGGGCTCGCGTGTTTACGACGACTGCGGGACCCGGCACGATGCGCGCGATGGAGAACTTCCCGATGTGGTCCGGCGCACGGTTGCCGATTCAGATGATCGTCACCTGCCGCGGCATCAACTCGCCGCTGTCGATTCAGCCGGACACACTCGAGATTTCGTATCTTCTGAATACCGGCATGCTCGTCTGGCATGCGGAAACCGCACAGGACTTCTTCGATTGGATACTCAAAGGCTACATGGTATCGGAAGAGCCTGATGTGCACCTCCCCTTGGCGCTGTGCTGCGACGGATTCTTTGTGACGCACACCAAGGACGTCGTTAATCTCACTCCGGCCGACATGTGTCTTCCACCCTATGACCCGTACCGCTCGCCCGTGCCCTGCATGGACATGGAATGTCCGCCGGTCCGGATGATGCGCGATCCGTTTATCATGAAGAGCAACTATATCAGCTATGCCACCCACGCTTCCTGGCAACAAGAAGTCTGGGCGGCAGTGGAGCGGTCCCGCAAGCACACGATCAAGTGGATAAACGGGTTGATCGAGACAGAAAATATCGATGCCGAGGTCCTCATCGTCGCCTCTGGTACAGCGGTGTCGCAGGGTCGTGAAGCCATCCGGCTCCTCGAGGACGAAGGCATCCGTTGCGGTCTGGTAAAGATCAAGGTCTTGCGGCCCTGGCCAGGCGAGGAAATCCGTGAAGCCACGAAAAACGCCAAGCACATTATCGTCCCGGAATTCAACGTGACCGGATGGTTGGCAAAAGAAATTAAAGCCACCATCCCGAACAGCGAACGTGTGAACGCCGGCCCGCGTGTCTGCGGAGGCATGACGATGCCACCGGAAATTATTGTCTCAGAAATCAAGGCCCTGCTCGGCATGCGCACCATGTCGTTGGCCGGTCGCGGCAGTTGATCGCACCTAGGCAGCAAGAACCGAACACCCTGAAGTAAGACACACGCGCTGAGGAGGCCATAATGAGCAAAGAACGTATCAAGATTTCTGAAGACCTGTACGACATCATGCCGTCCGACTATCAAGACCTGGTCAAGAGCGCGACCTACGGTAAGGAAGACCGGGGGTGGAAGGATATCGGCAACAGCAAGGAACTGATCGAGCAGCACTCCCTCTGTGCCGGCTGCCCGGAATCCATGGCCTTCCGGTACATCCTGGCCTCATTGCCGAACCCCGAAGACACCGTCATGGTCGGCTCCACCGGCTGCACCAGCCTGGTGTTCCCCATGGTGGCCGTGCACAACATTCACTCCCTCTTCGGTAACCAAAACGCCATCGCCTCCGGCTTGAAGCGCGCCTTAAGCGTCCGCTTCCCGGGCCGAACGAAAGACGTGGTCGTGCTCGCCGGCGATGGCGCCACCGTCGACATCGGTCTCGACATGACACTGCAAGCCTGGTTCCGCCAGGAGAAGTTCACCACGATTTGTTTCGATAACGAACTGTACGCCAACACGGGTGGCCAGGAGAGCGGCCTGATGCAGAAGGGGTTCGTGGCCAAGATGGCGCCGGTTGGGAAGCTCTTCGACAAGGTCCGTCTGCCAGAAATCGCTCGT
>JANYBU010000299.1 GCA_025360665.1 Nitrospira sp. | reverse complement strand
GTCCCGGAGTCAAATACGCTGGTTTCAGCCACGCGTGGTAGCCGATAAAGAGAGCAAGCCCGAGGGCGAGGAGTGTGAGATCTCCAAAGGGACGGTACTGTGAAATATCGACGCGACATCTCATCCACACTCACACTCCTCGCCCTCGGGCTTGCTCTCTTTATCGGCTACCACGCGTGGCTGAAACCAGCGTATTTGACTCCGGGACCCGCATCGCGGCAGTCCTCGGAGCCTCCTCCGCTGCAACCAACCCCCAGCTTCACCTTGCCGGGAACGCAAGAATATCCGTCCTGGGACGTTCCACAAACGCGACTGATCGATCCCGGACAAGCGCCTACTGATGCGCTCGGGCTCATTCACGATGAAGTGGAAAAGGGAAATTACAGGGAGGCAGAACGCCGATTGATGGCCCTCCCGCACAAAAAGCCGGAGACAGCCCAGGCCAAACGGTACATCGCAGCGCTCTGGAACAATCTCGGCGTGCAACAGGAAAAGTTCGGCGGGAGCGCACTCTCTGTCAAAGCCTTTAAGAAAGCCGTCGCGTCCGATCCCACCAATCCGCTGGCGTACATGAACCTGACCCAGGCGTACTGGGAACTTCGCGATCCGGAAATGACATCTCAGTTCCTCAACAGGGTGATTCGGCTAAATCCCACCGATCCATTCCCGCACCTTGCTCTTGCCGAACTGCTGTTGGAGAAAGGCGACAAGACCTCGGCGATGACCCATCTCGATCTCGCGCATCTACAAACCCAATACGATCCCAATCTCCGATCCTATCGCGATAAGCTGGTCGCAAAGGCGGGCCAGGAGAACTCCTTGCAACCTCAAGCAGTGGCACTCGCCCCCTCATCCAAATCAGCAGCCATAGACACCAGCCCGGCCCCGAATCCCCGTCAAAGCCGCACGCCTCCTCCCTCAACGCCATCTGCAAATCCACCGCCCTCCTCCCTCGCGACTCAGGAAGAACAGCCGCCAAGACCATTTGCCCCGCGAGACACCTCGCATTTCGTCGTTCAGTTCGACGGGCCTGACGATCAACCGACGTGGGCGCGCATCCGCGCCATGCTCGAATACGCCTATGAGGAGATTCCTCCGAAGTTCGGACATGTGCCCGCCAGACCTATCAAGGTTGTCCTCCACACAGGACAGAAATTTTCCGGTCCCGCGGGAATCCCCAATTGGGCCGATACGTTGTTCGATCACACGTCGGGTTCGATTCACCTCCCCACTCAAGGCGCGCTCGACGATCTCGCATTATTCAGCCGCGTGGTCCGTCATCAGTTCGTCCATGCACTCTTTCATGAACTGGCCAAGAATGGAAGTGCAGCTCCTCCAACATGGCTCGTGGAAGGTCTGGCCATCCATCTGACAGAAGACCCCTGGCCGGACATGGAAGAGTCCCGACAAAAAAGCCCTCCCCTCATGCCGCTGCCTTCCCTTCAAGAATCGTGGGCTCAGCTTCCCCTAGCGTCATTACCGACCGCATACCTTACTGCAAGCGCTGTCACTCAGCACCTCATCGATCGGTATAGCATGTCCACCGCTCGCCAGCTGATGAACGTGCTCATGACCGGACAGTCTCTTGAGACGGCCATGCAACAGAAGTTGTCGATGCCTTACGAACAGTTTCAGCGCCAATGGATGCAAAGCCACAAGCAGCACGTGAGTACGAGCGGTTCATGACGGCCGGTGTTCGTCAGAAGACTTGCCGGTGTATTTGACGGCTGGCAGGATGCTGAAACAGCCCGCCGCCGTCGTTGTCGGAAGGCTGAGGCTAAGGCGGAGATGAAGAACGTCAGATCTTCACTCAACTTTGACCTCAGCCTACCTACTCAATGCGGCCTTGCTTGGGACAGCCACTGACGACCGCTCACCAGACAGTAGAAGCAGTCGTCGCAGATTGGCAGGGGGTAGGATCGAAGGAGCGTGCTTACTTTACCTTGGAGAAATCAGCCGCGATTCTCGCCTCTTTTCCGTCCTGAAGATTCACGACGAAAACCGAGGCTGCCGTGGGATCAAACTTTTCATAGGCAAACAGTGCGGTAAAGCGTGACCGGTAGGTCGGCCCGCTCCCCTCATTCTTTCGGCCACGTTCGGCTTTTCCGATGTCGATGGGCTTGATCTTCTTCGAGCCCTGTTGCAACTCGATCAAGGCGCCCTCTGCAAAGTATTCGTCGTCGCCACATAGTTGAACTTCAATCTCCATATTGGGCATGTCCACGACTTTCTTGAGGAACTCCTCGGGCATGCGCACATCTGTCTTCCGCTTCTTGGACTCCGCCGCTTCCTGCCGCCCAAAGGCTTCAAGTCGATAGCGTTTGGTTCGGAGGATAGCGCTAGCTCCGCAGGGATCTTTCTCTGGGTCGGCTCCCACACGCGTGACCATGGAGGCTTGCTGAAGAACCTTCTTGACGTCCTCCGGGGTGTTGGCCTTCTCCATCGGCGTCCGCCCGGCTTCCAAGGCCTTCTGCGCCTCTTCCGCGGATAGCTTCACATCGATCGCCAAGACCGGCTGGAGACCGACGACCGTCAACAGGCCCACGATCGCACAGGTGGCGACGCCACCGACTCGCCCCACTGATGTCAGGCATCGCACGCTCATAACTCCCTCCGTAAACAAGACAGCGAATGATGGCGCGGCATTGTACGGAAACCCTTACCCCTTTTCAATCAGCCTGGGAAGCGGGCCCAGTTGGCATAGGGCTTGGTGGCATAGAGTTCGCCGAGATCGACCGGCACTCTCACACCGGCTTGCATAAGCAGCTGGGCGACCAAGCGGAGCGGCAGGCCGACCACGGTCGGGAAATCTCCATCAATGGAATCGACCAGGTCACCGCCCTCTCCTTGAATCGAATACGCACCGGCCTTGCCGAGACTTTCTCCCGTCGCGAGATAACGTTCATGCACTCGTTCATCGAACGGCTTCATTCGAACGACGGCCGTGGACAGCGCGACGATGTCTATCGCACGAGCTGAACAGACGAGCGCGACCGCCGTGCGTACGTGATGATCACGACCGGCCAGGCGCCGGAGCATCGCACGGGCCTCCGCCAGATCGGCCGGTTTCCCGAGCACGTCATGATCCAACTCAATCACCGTATCGCTCCCTAGCACAATCGCCTCCGGCTCTTGCTTCGCGACCGACTGGGCCTTGCCCTGCGCGAAGGACTGCACCTGCTCGATCGCGATCCGACCTGGCACCAGCCGCTCCTCGAAGGATGGGCTTTTGACGTCGAATGGGATACCCAGCAGGGCAAGCAGCTCGCGACGGCGCGGGGAGGTTGAAGCCAGAATGAGTGACATCTAGCAGACTGTGAAAAAACTATTTGGGCACGCCTGAACTTCACTGGTCCGCACGTCTGTGACAAGCCAGGTCTGTCTAGTCCATCTGGTTGATCTGGTTTGTCTCGTTTGTTTGGTTGAACCAGATAGACCGAATAGACCAGATAAACCAAATGAACAAGACAGGCTGGCAGACTTTTTGAGCATCCTGCTACAACGCCGGAGAGGGTTCAGGGGAAGCAAGGGGTTCGAGCAGCATCTGGTCAGAGACCTCGGTGAGACTCGCGCAGTGCATGCGAAAATTGGCGAGCACCTGCTCCAGGTCGG
>JANYBU010000026.1 GCA_025360665.1 Nitrospira sp. | reverse complement strand
TTGGGGGGATTGAGCAGATAGTGCAAGGCCACCGTGAGTTCAATCACTCCGAGGTTTGAAGCCAGGTGCCCTCCGACATTGGACACCACACCGATAATTTGCTCCCGTAGCTCCTGACACAAGGCGGGAAACTGTTCCGGTGATAACCGTTTCAAATCGTTCGGGCCATGAATATTTTTCAAGAGCGACATGGCAAATACCCCTTTGCGTCAATGCCTACACTGGTCACAATGATTTTTCTCAGATAAACAGTGGCAAAACAGTGTGGTACCTCGAGCGCTTGCAGGGGTGAGTGTCACATGTAAATCCCATATTGTCAAGGGGTTAGCCTGTTTCCATGGCAGAACTTTCTTCGTCACTTAAGACTCGATTCGATAGGTCATCAATGTCGAAAGTGTGAAGTCTGCTGCGCTCCCAGTAATGAAGTCGAGATTCTCGACTGCGTAGCCTTGCCACAAGAGGTGTGGCGTGAGACGATAACTGAATCCCGCCACCGATTCCGTCACGCCCCTGTCCAGCACTCGCGTGCCCACACCGTGGAACGGTGTGGAGTAATAATCGAACTGCGCCGTGATGGAAAGATTCTCCGACCACAGATACTCCACGGCGATCAGGCCGGATATCGTCGGCTGGAGAGCTATCCCCGCGATGCGCCCGGTCGGGACCACTTCGTTGAGGTTACTGTAGACCACCCAGCGGTCAGCGATTTTTTTTCAGCGGCCAGCCCGAAATCCGAGCTGCCGCTTCCGAAGAATTGCCCTTCATCACCCGTAGGAAGCTTAATCGCCGTACGGATTGACACCGCCGGCATGGATGTAGTCTCCATCAACAGTTGGTACTTGCTCATGATCGTGCTGTCACCCAATCCCACGGCGCCCTCGCGTCCGCTCGCGATCGTGCGTCCTTCGCGAGAGATGTTGAATATATAGCCGGAGCCCAGTGCCTTTCGAGCCGGGGCCACGCCGGTTGTCGCCCGTTCGACTGCCTCAATGGCTCCGTCCATGAACCCGCGAGAGCGATAGAGCACCGGAACTTCCACAGAGAGTTCCCATCGCTCCGCCGCCCCATACCGAAGAAACAAACCAGAGCGCAGGGTTTCAAACTTCATCGTTGTGACGGCCTGAGGGGAGTTGTCGCGAAACACGGTGGCGGTTTCCGCGAGTTCCAATCGAACATCCAGCACGCCCTGCTTCAATACGGCGGCGCGATCACCCGGCATGTTTAAGACCAACTGCTGGATGGGATGGAAGTTTCTGACAGGAAATGGGCCGAACCCCTCCGCACCAACCAACGCAGGCTCAAAGAAAATGGAGAGAAGGAGTGAAGCGAGGACGACTCGATACACCACCGACCATGATCGGGTTTTCACAGTCACCCTTGCTCCAAGACAATCAGGAATGATGACGGCAACCTGGCTACTGTGTATTCGGAAATATATCCACTCGCATCACGCCGCCCACTGACGACCATGAGCAGGGAATGCGCGGTACGCTCCCAACTATCTCCATAAATTTGTTGCTTCCCAAATGCCATAACGTTCGGCGCAGGGCAGACAGAGGATGCGTGACTCCCACTCGAAAGGTGGGGAGCGCACTCAGATACCATAGTGGTGATCGAAAATAACAGTGGGTCGATTCGAAGCTATGCCACGGTGTCAGGGTTGGAAAGAACGGGCAACGAGCCATACGGCAAGAATGACTTGGCACAGCACCCTGTTGCAGTACACCTCACGGGATCACCCATCAGTATGGAAAGTCGAGTCCGGCAAAGATTGCACCCCCTTCCCGGCTATAGCCATAGTCAACGCGCCCCACGACATTAGGTCGGACAATCCCACGGAATCCAATACCAGGAGTCATACGGTAATTCGTAAAGGTGACGTCTCTGTAGTCATTGAATACCTGCCCGGTATCCAAGAATGGGGCTATTTCGAAATCTGCGGTGGTGCCCGCAATCTTTGTCCGCACCAGATGAATACGTTCCTCGACGCTGAACGCCAGGAGATGCTTATCGATGAAACGATCGACGCCGAATCCGCGTAGGTTGTTTTGCCCACCCAATGAACTTTGCTCGAAAAATGGCACTTGTGTTCCGATCGTCGCCTGGAGATTGGCCCGCACGACGAGAATCGCGCGCTTCGATTCACTGGGGAACAGCTTCCTCACATCGATTTCGTACCGTGAATAGATGGGGTGATCGCCATTTCGGATATTTTGGTTCAATTCCGCATACGCCGTCACGGCCATCCCGTCGGTCGGTGAGACCAGACTATTCCGCGTATCGTAATAGAACGTGGCGCGGTGTCCGAGAATGAGCGTCTCTCCCTGAACACCATCAATGGCGGGGAACTGTTCGCCCGTAAACGGAAGATCCGTTGCGCCCCGCTGCAGGCTCACTTGACGAAACCGTTGACCAACGGCAATCTGGGTGACTTCGTTCGCGTGGATCCCGAATCGCCAGTTCATCCGGGCTTCACGCCCGGTGTAATTCGTTTGATCTG
>JANYBU010000004.1 GCA_025360665.1 Nitrospira sp. | reverse complement strand
CAGTCCTCTTCCCATTTCGCATGGCCTTCGATCACCTGGCCCGGCATCAAGGCGGTCTCGACGTTGTCTGCCAAGGCCGGTGCGGCCATGAGCATCAATGTGCCAAGGAGGAGTAGAAGACCGTAATTTCGTGAGACCAGCACAATAATAGTTGATCGAGGTCAGTACATGTAGGCGGCCACGATGTGAAAGATCGTGCAGGCAGCCAGGATGTAGATGAATGGCACATGGAGCATGTGCCACAACGAGAAGAAGCGTTCGTAGGTACTGAACTCGGCGACGCGCTCGCACTCTCTCAAATATGATGACGCCAACCGGATTGCGTCCGATGCCCCCCCAGGGAACTCCGGATGCCGTTCAGTCTTCAGAATTTTTCGCAGCTCGCGCGCGCAGCGAAAGGCCAATATAATCCGTTTCGATCCGATCGTCAGGGGGCTGAAGAGGTGCGAGGTAAAGGAACGATCGAGTTGCATCGAGTCGCGTTCGAATGATTGGAGCCAATGCTCGACACGAGGCGCAAAGTGCAGTCGGGATTTGGCATCATTCGAATGGCCTGCAAACTCTGCCTGAATTTTCCCCAGCGTGGCGCGCCTGCCGTAGAGACCATAGTGAATCTTAGTGTAGACAAAGCGACCGATGATGCCGCTGATGACCACCCCCAGCATGCTGAAGAGGGCGATCGTTGCGTTCAGGGATCTCAGATGAAAGGTTGAGTGAAACAGGATGAGTGTGGGGCCGACGATACCCATGATCATGTGGATGCGAAACCAGTTTTTGAGCGCACCCCAGCAATGCATGAAGCCCACATGCTTGCGCAGTGGATAGGCCAGCATTAAAAGTATCATCACGGAGCCGACGACTCCCAGGTAAAAGCCAACGTTCGAGCGCGGGGTGTAGTACTTTCCGGTCGCAACCTTGTAGGCCACCCACATCGATAAGCCCACGAGCACCAAGACCAGCAGTCGCCCGGGCAGGGAGGGAGAATCGGATGTCGTGCCTTCATCCGGTTTTGATGCAAGCCCGGTCGCCGGGCGAGATGCTTCGGTTGTTCGTTCCCGGACTTGCTGGAGAGGTTCAGCGATAGCCATGTTCGTTCATCCTACTATGTTCAGTGAAGGTCGGTTCGTTAATCGGTTATAGGCGATGCGTCGAAGATCCTGATTGTTTAGAGCAACTCCCGCGCCTGTTTCTCGGTGCACAATCCTCGCGTGGTTTCGGACATTTATGACCTATGGGAAAGAAATCCCATCTGTACACGATGTCTGCATTTGCCTACATGTTCGTTCAGAAGGGTCTAATTTGCACGCGATTATCGGGTTCGTGACGCCAGGCCTTCCCTGATAAATCGTGGTGTTAGGGAATCGCGAGGGATCGGTATACCTATTGCTAACATGCGGTCAATAGATTTGGGATTATTTTCCCGTCTTGTCGTGCAAGTCAGCAATAATGGGATTATATTCCCAATAATATTTTCAGGCAAGAAGAGTCGAAGTGCTTGGGCTGCGGATGATGTGTGTGGATGTATATGGGAATGAATATGGACGTTACCAACACGAACAGCCGGTTGCGTGAGTTGAGGCTGATCGGCGCGCTTCTAGGCGCGCTGGTCCTGTGTCTTGGTTTCATGTTGCCGAGCGAGGCAGAGGCCCAAAATCGTACGAGTCGTTCCGACATCGAATTTGATCATAGCAGTACCGGCTTCACGCTCAGCGGCGGCCACGCGCAGGTCGTGTGCGAGCGGTGCCACTTGCAGGGCATTTTTCGAGGAACTCCGACACAGTGTATGCAATGCCATTCACCTGGCGGTCGAGTCGTATCCACCTTTAAGCCGGCGAACCACCTGCCGACCTCGGTCAACTGTAGCAGTTGCCACCGGACGACAAATTGGACGCCTGCGTTTTTTACGCATAATGGCGTAACTCCAGGAAGTTGTGCGAAGTGTCATAACAACAGCACGGTGCAAGGAAAGCCCGCAACGCACATTCCGACGACTATGTCCTGCGACAATTGCCATCGGACCGTTGCGTGGACCGGCCTGCCCTTCAGGCATCTTGGAGTTGTGCCAGGTACCTGCGCGACCTGTCATAACGGGGTCCAGGCCCGTGGACAGCCGTCGACCCATTTGGTGACTTCCGCATCGTGTGATAGTTGCCACCAGATGGGGGGTGCCTGGATTCTCGTGACTGCTAGTTACAATCACGCCGGAATTACGACCAACTGCGCGAGCTGTCATAACGGTACAGCGGCGTTGGGCAAGCCGGCGACCCACTTCCCGACCGCCACGGCCTGCGAGACGTGCCACAAGTCCACGACCACGTTCACGGGGACCGTGATGAATCACACGGGGATCACGACCGGCTGCACGACCTGTCATGCGATGGGCATGAGCTGGGTCGGGGGCATCGTAACGAAACCGGCGACTCACATCACAACGAGCCTCCCGTGCGAGAACTGTCACAAATCCACGACATCGTTTGCGGCGGGGGTGACCACGTTTGATCACACCGGGAATACGACCAACTGCGCGAGCTGTCATAACGGTACAACGGCGTTGGGCAAGCCGGCGACCCACTTCCCGACCGCCACGGCCTGCGAGACGTGCCACAAGTCCACGACCACGTTTATGGGGACCGTGATGAATCACACGGGGATCGCGACCGGCTGCGCGACCTGTCATGCAATGGGCATGAGCTGGGTCGGGGGCATCGTGACGAAGCCGGCGAATCACATTACGACGAGCGCCCCGTGCGAGAACTGTCACAAGTCCACGACGACATTCGTGGGGGCCACGTATGATCACACGGGGATCACGGGCGCCTGCGCGAGCTGTCATAACGGCTCATCGGCGTTGGGCAAGCCGGCGACTCACATACCAACGACGCTGGGGTGCGAGACGTGTCACAAGTCCACGACTGCCTTTGGGCCGGGGACACCGATGAATCATGCCGGGATCGTGACCGGTTGTGCGACCTGTCATAGCGGTGGATATGCCGGGGTGATGACCAAGCCGGCAAACCACTTCCCAACCACCGCCGCGTGCGAGACATGTCACAAGTCTACGACGTCGTTTGCGGGGACCACATATAACCACGCGGGAATAGTGTCTGGCTGTGTGACCTGCCATAGCGGCGGATATGCCGGGGTGATGACCAAGCCAGCGAACCACTTCCCGACCACCACGGCGTGCGAGACGTGTCACAAGTCCACGACGACCTTCAGCGGGACGAGAATGGTCCATAGCGGGGTGGTGGGGACAGGGAGCTGCAATACCTGTCATGAGCGCGGTATGAACTGGGTAGGGGGGATCGTGACCAGACCGTCGGGCCATAACGGTACTAAAGCAGCGCCAAACTCTTGCGACAATTCCGGCTGTCACAATACCTCCACCTTTAGTAAGTAAGCGGTGAGGTCGCTCGATGGATCAAGTGAGAGGCTCGGTAGAGTACTCAGGGCCGAGGCATCCATGCACGGAAGTGTGTGAACGATGTGTCGATAGTCGCTGACAGCTCGCCATCCGAAAAGCACACAAAACCGCTACGGTCTGCACGGGGATTTCGCTAGATTCAACTCCGTTCAACCATCGCCATGCTTTCAGAGGTTAGGTATTGAGAATATGTAGTCGCGGTACGGTGCGCCATGTTGTGTTGTCTGCCCTGTTGTGCGGAATGTTTTCGCTTGGCAGCCTGCTGCTTCCTCCAGCGACAACGGCGCAAGTGCTTGACCGCGTCGAGATTATCGAGACCCCGACAGCGGCGGAGATCCATATCGTGTTCAATACGCGAGCTCTGTACTTGAGACATACCCCTTCTGAGAAAGGCGATCTCATCCGAGTCTTCTTGAACTTCCCTGACCTGGACCGGTCTGAACGGTTTGCTCGAGAACTGGCGGCATCACCACCCAGCGACTTGATCCCAAAATTCACCGTCACCTTTCCCGACCAAGGGACAAACGGTCTCTCTATCCAATTCGCCAAACCAGTTCGATTTCGTGTGAGCCAACGGGATATTAGAAGCAGCAGTCGGATAGTGATTTCGGTGAAGCTGGATCGACCGGCGCTCCCCCTACCGCTTCCTCCAGAGGTCGAAGTTCGACCGTCGACGCCTCCGGATGAGACGGGACCGAAACAGTCATTCGATATTCCGCCGTTCCCTCCTGGGATGAATGTTGAGACGTATGCCGGAGATTTGATGAAGCTGGGCCATAAGGCATTGATTGCCGGAGAGAATGAGCAGGCACTGGGGATCTTCAACGCACTCCTCAATCTCCCGCCCAATAAGCAATCACAAGGAGCGCAGGAGTGGATTGGAGTGGCCAGGCAACGAAGCGGGGAATATGTGAAAGCGAAAGCAGAATATGAACTCTACCTCAAACTCTACCCCGAGGGAGAAGGAGCGGTGAAAATACGACAGCGGTTGGCGGCGTTGCAGGAGGCCATCAATCAGCTCGCACAATCCAAAACAGTCAGACCGACTAGGAAGATAGACGAAACCAGGGTCTATGGGAGTGTGTACCAGTACTATTATGGCGGGTATTCCCAGACGAAGATTACAGACAAGGTGGCGAATAGTACGACGAATATCAACAACCAGGACCAGTCCTTGCTGCAGTCGGCATTCGATGTCACAGGGCGATACCGAAAAGACGAATACGACAACAAGCTCGTCGTGCGCGGCACGCAGGCGTACAATCTATTGGCCACCTCAGATGCGCGGCGAAATATCAGCCGCCTCAGGGCCCTCTATTACGAGCACTCGAGTCAGGATTCGTATCTTGTCCGGGTTGGCCGACAACCGGGGAACAGCGGCGGCGTCCTGGATTTTCGATTCGATGGCGCGTGGGTGCGCTACACCGCCGTCCCTCAATTTTTGAATGTGAACCTCCTTGCAGGCCAGCCTCGGCAATTCAGCTTGAGTTCCAATTACGTGCCCGACGATCCCCGGAACTTTCGGGCCGACTTGAACCGCTACTTTTACGGGGCGAATGTGGACATCGGTCCGATCGGACAGGCCTGGAGCGGCAATCTGTACTACTTCAACCAGATGGTCAATGGCGTGGTGGACCGTCGGGCCGTGGGGACAGAATTACGGTATGCGGCCAACGGGAGGAACGCCTTCAGCCTGATCGACTACGACGTGTCATACAAAGTCCTCAACGTGGCAATGCTCAACGGGACCTGGGTGACCGAAGGGACCACCTACACCCTCTTGGCAGATCATCGGCGCATTCCGTACTTGCAGACGACTAACGCCCTATTCGGAACTCCGAATGCCCAGCTCGAACAGATCAATACAACCAATGAAAGCCTCTTGCGCGATCAAGCGAAGGCTGTCACGGCGACCAGCGACCTGTTCCTTGCCGGGGTGCTCCATGCCGTCAGCAAGGATTGGCAGCTTGGCGGAGATTTTCGGTACAACAGGATTTCTGGAACGGGACAAACAAACTGTTTGGTCATTCTTCCGGGAACGAGCCAACTCTTTCTCAATCCGAATGCCCAAACCGATGCCGCTTGTTCCTTGCAAGCGCAGCCTGGGAGTGGCAACATTCTAACCTATACGGCGCAAGCGATTGGGGCGAATTTTCCGTTTGAGAGTACGACCTTTGTGGCGAATGCCAGCTATATTACGAGTCCGGCATACCGAGGGCAATCGCTCACGCTCAATTTCTTGGCTCGTCTCGGACAACAATTGCAGTTCGACACGTTCGTCCTGCTCTATCACCAGAAGGATAGTTTTGACGTGGAGCTGTATCGTATGACTCCGACGGTTCGCATCGGCTATCGCTTCTTCGACAGTTGGACCTTCGAGACCTCAGGCGGGGTGGAAAAAACGTTGACGGATAGCTCGACACAAAAGGATTCGACGTTGCGAGAATTCTTTTTCTTTGGCCTCCGGTGGGACTTCTCCTAGCATGCTGAACGCAGACAAGTGAGTTGTCTGCGCGGGGAAGGCCGGCTCATTACTGCGCTGAACTTCACGGTGCAGCGGGGCAGATTACTCGCTGTCACGGGCGAGAACGGGAGCGGGGAAAGCAGTTCGCCTAGATCAGTTGAGGCTCGCCGGATGAGCCAGCCTGGCATGCTCGCGGCACTGCGTGAAATCATCCGGCGGGACATAGTGCTGGCGCTGAGACGCCGTTCAGATGTAATGACGACCGTGCTGTTCTTCATCATGGTTGCAAGCCTTTTCCCATTAGGGCATCGGACCTGAACCGGCAGTCTTGCGGACGATCGCACCGGGAGTCTTGCGAGTTGCCGCGGGAATCGGCGCAGTCACGCATCTCTCACTCTTGGGCCCGGGCCTGTTACTGGCCCTCGCGCTTGCGCCCTGGGCTACGGCCACATCATCACGGATCGCGCTGGAGTAACCACGACTATTATGGGTCTTGCTCATGTCAACTGGTTCAAGTATTCGTCGCCACAGGCGTTCTACCCGCTGGCCGGGCGGATGATTCCGTGGTTTGCCGCCGCCGCGCTCGGGTTGATGGGCGTCGGCCTGTACCTCGGCTTCTTCGTCGCGCCGACCGATTTTCAAC
>JANYBU010000442.1 GCA_025360665.1 Nitrospira sp. | reverse complement strand
AGTGAAACAAAGAGAGAGGAGCCTAGAGGGAACCTCAACCGGAGCATTCCCGCATAGAGAGAGGGGATTGCCCACGTCATCAAAGACTTGAGCAACCCCCTCTGATACAATCCCGCCTTCGGCACCAAACGAGGTCCCCATGCCCTTCACGCTTCGTCCCTACCGTCGCCCCCCTGTGCAGTGCGCTGTGCATACAACGCTGGACCATTCCAAGGACAAGGCACCGTGTGGAATCTCTCGTGTACCGGCTGGCGTCTCTCAGGAGACCTGCTCATGCGACCAGGGAAAACCCTCTCGCTCACCTTCCCGCTCCCGAATGACCGATGTATCTCGAAACCTGTAGAAAATCTATTGAAGCACGGTGAAAATTCAATGGTCCGTACGCCGAGGACAACAGGAGAACCGCGCGCAGGATGCTCAAAAAGGCAAGACTTCTCACCCACCCAGCCCTGGCGGCTACTTCACCCGCTCGTCTTGAGTCTGGGAAGACAGCTTCGTCGCCCAGAGACGCGCCTTGTCCCGAACAATGCCACAGTTTCGAAGCTGACCCTCGTTTCACGGTTCACGGTTCTTATGAGTGACGATCGGCTCATAGCGCTCCGATTCCCTGTCGCCCTTGTGCTATCGATCGTCTGTCTCGCCGCGCCTGCGTGGGCGGACTTCAAAGCAGGCGTGGACGCCTCTCACCGCGGCGACTACGCAACAGCCTTGCGTGAGCTGCGACCGCTGGCCGAGCAGGGACATGCCGTCGCGCAGTACAACCTCGGCCTGCTATATGCCAACGGCCAGGGCGTGCCAAAGGACGATGCCCAAGCGCGGCAGTGGTACGAGAAAGCCTCCGCTCAAGGACGCGCGGACGCCCAGGTCAACCTGGGGATTTTGTATGATTATGGACGGGGTGTTCCGCAGGATTTCAAGAAGGCTGTGTACTGGTATCGTCTGTCCGCAAATCAAGGAAATGATTTAGCGCAAAGACAACTTGGCCTCTTGTATGAGCGTGGGGACGGCGTGTCGCAGGACTATGTCCAGGCCTACATGTGGTACAGCCTCGGAGCAGCGAACGGAGCACAGCGTGGAGCCACACTGCGAGATGCGCTCGCCAAACAGATGCCCCTTGACCAAATCGCCGAGGCGCGCAAGCAGGCGCGGGAATGGAAGCCGAAAGGCAAATGA
Source organism: Nitrospira sp. (assembly GCA_025360665.1). Taxonomy (GTDB): domain Bacteria; phylum Nitrospirota; class Nitrospiria; order Nitrospirales; family Nitrospiraceae; genus Palsa-1315. The sequence continues at coordinate 3,056 of JANYBU010000442.1, read as the reverse complement.
GCAACGAACGCCCCAAACGCGAGACGCGGTCGTACGCAATCTTGAAATCATCGGCGAGGCGACCAAGCGCGTGGCCGCATCGCTCAAAAACGCTCACTCCGATGTTTCCTGGAAGCCCATCGCCGGCATGCGAGATAAACTGATTCACGATTACTTTGGCATCAATCTCCAACTGGTGTGGGATGTGGTTGAACGAGACTTGCCTGTCTTGAAACTCAAAGTTACGCAGCTCCTGGAATCCCGAGCGTCTGAAGCCATGTGCAATTCGCGGTCCCCCTCCCGGCAGAAAGCCAGATAGGCCTGATGTGGGGGGAGAGACAGTAGCATCCCCCCGCTCCCACCTTGACTCGTTCCTCCTGGCCGCATAATTTATGGTGACCTGTTCACGGAAACGGGACTAACTGGTCTTATGTGAACAGATAGTCGTCACACTAACCATAGGAGGAGGCGTTATGCGGTTCGTCAAAGTGAAGGATGAAGAACGTACGGGTGACGTTGCGATCAATCTCGACCTGGTCCGAGAAGCGCACTTTGGAGGAGGACTGCTGCACCTCTATTTTGAACGCAGCGCCACCTCTCAGGATGACATGACATTTACCGGTGAGAATGCGCAGAAAATCTGGGCAGCGATGGGCTAGCGCGGATTAGGGACGGAATGAGCTGGGGAAGGAAACGGTGCCCGACCTCATTCGCAGCGCGTAGCGGGGATCTGGTTCATCTCGTCTATCTGGTTTTTCTGGTTTATTTGGTTCGACGAACGAGCGAGACAAGACAGCCCCGCGTACCAAATAAACTGCCTCTGAATCTCCCTTCACTCCACGGCGCAGCCATAGACCCGCCAAGCCAGAAAAAGTAGAATGAGCTGGTTTCGTCAATGTGGGGGGAAGCAGGATGCAAGAAGCTCGTGCCATCGAAGTTTTGGAAATTTTGGTCTGCGCGATCGGCGTCGCGTATGGCGCACTGTTGATCTATGGACTCAAACAGCAATGGCGCTGGCTCACCGATCCACCAGAATGGACATCTGTGATCTATTTTCCCACAGTCGTAAAGATGATTTTTGGTCCCAAACATGTTCGTAGCGCTGCATATTTGACGGCCTACGCCTCTCTCGTGATGAGTCTCATTTGTCTTGCGCAATCAGTGATTGGTTCGTTCTAAGAGACTCAACCAAGAACCGGCTCCGTCAACCATTTCGCGGCGCGTGGTGGGGATCTGGTTTATCTGGTTCATCTCGTCTGTCTGGTTTTTCTGGTTTATTTGGTTTGACGAACGAGCGAGCCAAGACAGCCCCGCGCACCGGCTAGACTGCCTCTGAATCACCCCTCACTCCACGGCGCAGCCATAGACCCGCCCAGTCAGAAAAATAGAATGAGCTGGTCCGGCATCGGCAGTTTCAGAATCGGGCCGAGGCCCGCTATGCCATCGCGGAATATATCGAGCGCTTGCATCAGGCACTGGGCTATCCCAGCCCAGAAGAGGTCGAGAAGATGGCCGGTGAGTCGTAATCCAGGTGTCTGTTATCTCCAGGCCACCTCAAACTAACCCCATCTCTCATACATATCTCCATATGTGTGTCACGGCAATACTGTCACGAATTTCCATCGACGTTATATGAGCTCCGGCATTGCTATCCATACGAATGATCACTCGTCGCTTCCTGCATTTTCAATTGGACTTCCAAATACCTTGGCGCTTACCATAAAAATGTTTCTGTTGTCACTTTGGGAAAGGAGAGAGGCCTATGACACGATTCAGGAAATCAATGGCTGTCGTGCTGACAGGGGTTCTGGTCATAGCAGTAGCCGTCGCACTGCCCCTCCTACCGGCATTTGGCGAAGGTGGTGCGCGGCGGGACGTTGTGCGTCATGCCGCTGAGCTCGAGCCCGCAGAAGGTGCAGGGCCTTCCTCACTTTCCAAAAACGCGACGATCATGGATTGGAATGAGAACGTGCTTCGCAAGGGCACAAATGGTTGGACGTGCTTGCCCGACAATCCCAACACTCCAGGCAGGGACCCATGGTGCATGAACGAACCGTGGCTCAATTTTAGGGACGCGTTGAAGAATAAAAAGAAGCCGACTTACACACAAGTCGGTATTGCGTACATGCTACAAGGCGACTCCCCGATGAGCAATACGGATCCATATGCGAACGCGCCAAAGCCGGAAGATGATTGGGTTGAAGGACTCGGCGCGCACATCATGATTCTCATACCTGACGTGGCGGCGCTGAAAAACGTGTCAACCAATTCGAAAAACGGCGGGCCATGGATCATGTGGCCTGACACACCCTATGCTCACTTGATGATCCCGATCGATAGTTACCCATCACACTAGGCTGACGCCAGCAGATTTTGTTAGAAAGGATGGGCCAGAGCAACGGCTTTGTGGTCACGCATGAGTCTTGACTTATCGTGGTGTCAGAAAGGCCTTGGGCATCAGTATTCGTCCAATTCTTCCGTTTCATCGATCAACTCGGCCGTGATCTCGGTACTCTCGGTCTCCCACTGAGTCAATGGGATGCCCCCGGCCTTCAGAATCGCTTCCTGTTCCGTGCCTGCGGTTATCATTAGATCATAATGAATGCTTTGTCGCACCTGAAACGTTTTCATACGGTCACCTTTTGACGCCGATCCATCATTATCTCCACGCTGTTGAAATACTCGACGGCTAAGTGAATTTCGCCGGTTACCCGTTCCCTGACGTCGGTTCAACGCCTCGGGTGACTGGTGGATACTAGCATTGAACACGTACCACCGGCTACTGGGAGATGTGGCACTTCCTGATGGACGCATGCCCAATCGAGAGCTGGTTCATCTGGTCTTTCCGGTTTGTTTCGTTTGTTTGGTTCATTTGGTGGGGAACGAAACAAACCAGATAAACCAAACAAACTAGATAAACTGCCTCTGAATCGCCCTCTGTCTGACGTCAATTAGAATTGATGGTTGGCGACAATTAGAACTGTGGGGTCCGTCCTCCGGGTTAGGGAGCCTTCCGGGCTCCGTCGATGCCGTCGTGGTTCGCGTTCATTCCCAGGGCCCGCTTCAGGTCAGGCTCC